>JACQGG010000138.1 GCA_016199665.1 Acidobacteriota bacterium
CTGCCTTCTGCTTTCTACCCCCAGCCTTCCGCCTTCTACCCCCCGCCTTCCGCCTTCCGCCCCCCGCTTTCCGCCTCAAACAAAAAAGGGGTGCGCCGGGCGCACCCCAGGTAAACTCTGCGGTCCGGCGATAACTCCCGCTACTTCTCCTCCGTTGCGCCGGTCATGCTCTTGCGGGCTTTGGCCTCTTCTTCCTTCTGCTTCCTCTCCCATTCCATCGCGTTCAAAGCCAGCTTGTCAGCCTCCTGGAGCCACTGGTCTTTTTCCTCCTTGGCCACCAGCTTGGACTTTTCGCGATAGAGGAGGTTCAAGTATTGCGCCGCATCCGCATATTCGGTCCTGATCTGCATCGCCTTTTTCAGGGAGTCGATGCCCTCGTCAACCAGGCGTTCTATCTCGGCCCTCTTCTCGGGCGACATCTCCTTGATTTTCTCGCCCGTGGTACCCGTCTCAGAAGACACAATATTAAAGTTCGTGCTGCCGATCCCGTACAGCGGCTCAGGGTTGGAAGGCTCTACCTCCAGGCGCTTTCGATACCACTGCTTGGCGGTATCGTACTGCTCCATATCCACGTAGATGCGCGCCAGGCTGGCCATGGAGCCGACATCCCTGGGATCCTTGGCCAGAACTTCTCCGTAGACCTGAATCGCCCTCTCCGCATTTCTCTTGTTTTCCTCGGATACGCCCCCCGGAATAAACTTGGTCCGATACGTGGTAGCCAGGTAAACACTCGCCACGGTCAGGCCGGGATCAAGCCGGATCGCCTCTTCGAAATACTGGATGGCCTGGTCATAGCTCTTTCCCGTATACGCCGTGACGCCTTTGTTGAGTCGGTCGCGCGCCTTCAGTTTGTCAATCATCTGGCAACCGGAACTGGCAGCCAGCGCAAAAGCAAACAGGACCCCGATGGCGAACTGCTTGCCATTCCTTCCCATCTCAATGCCTCCGCAAAGTAGAAAAACGATTAGTCACCGGTCGCCTGCACCTCTTCTTCCGTGATCAGGCCAACGTCGCCCACTCCGGCCCCCTTGGCTACGTCAATAACTTTTACCACAGTGCCAAAGGGGAGGTCCTTTGCCCCGCGAATGAACATGTTCTTGTTGGAACGGGCGCTGTAAATCTGGAACAACCGGGAGCCCAGTTGATCCAGCGTGACCGGATCCGCGTTGATCATCAGATTGGAATTTGCATCAATGGATACAACAATCGTGTCGGTGATAATCTTGATTTTCTTGTTCTTCAACAGCTCTTCATCCTGCGACTTTTCAGGGACGCGCGCCTCAAGATCATACTGATCGACCGGCTGGATAACCATAAAGATGATCAGCAACACCAGCAGAATGTCAATGTAAGGGGTTACATTGATATCGGATTTCTGCTTTCCGCTACCGCCCGCTGTCATTCCCATAAGTCCTGCTCCTCTTTAGATGCCGTCGCCCGGCGCCCGTTAAGGCTGTCCTCCGGGACCCGCACCGCCGAGTTTCTCTTCACGGTCCACCACCAACCCGATTCGCTTCACTCCGACGTCGCGCGCCGTGTTGACGATTTCCACCAGTCTGCCGAACCTGACCGCGATATCGCTCTTGACAAAAAGCGGCTTATCCGGAGACCGGGACACCGAGTCCTGGAGTCTCTGCGGCAGTGCCGCCAGGCTTACTTCTTCCTTGTTGAGATAGACCTTCTCATCGCGGGTCAAGGCGATCGTGCTGGAGTCTTCGTCCGACGCGCCCTCAGCCAACTGAGCATTTTGCGCCCGGGCCATGTTCAGGTACACCCCTTCCTGCAATAGCGGGGTAGTGATCATGAAAATGATCAGCAACACCAGCATGATGTCGGCCATGGGCGTCACGTTGATCTCCGACGTGACGCCGCTGACCTTGGATCCTCCACCACTAGACATTCCCATGACGGCGTTCTCTCTGCTTTAAGAAGTAGTCAACAAGTTCGGAGCTGGAGTTATCCATCTCCACTACGAAGGACTCGATCTTGCCGGTGAAGTAGTTGTACATCCAGACCGCCGGAATCGCCACAAAAAGACCGAAGGCGGTGGTGATGAGCGCTTCCGAAATGCCGCCGGCCACGGCGGCCAAACCGGTGTCCGTGCCGCTGCTCATCCCCGCAAATGCGTTGATGATGCCGACTGTCGTTCCGAACAGTCCCACAAAGGGCGCGGTGCTTCCCACGGTCGCCAGCGTGCCCAGGCCGCGCTTGAGCTCCTCAACGCCTATGGCGGTGGCGCGCTCCAGCGCCCGGCGCGAAGCCTCCACGGTCTCTCCGGGGATATCCTTCACGGCTCCGTGCGCCTGAAACTCCTGAAGTCCCGCAACGACCACCTTGGCCAGATGGCTCTTCTTGTGCTGATCGGCAATGCTGATGGCTTCGTCGATCCTTCCTTCTTTCAAAGCCTCGGCCACCGCGGGCGCAAATTCACGCGACTGGTTGCGCGCCTGGCGAAAGGTGATGAACCGTTCCACCATGACGCCGATTGACCAGATCGACATGATACCGAGGACGACGACTACGCCCTTTGCCAGAAAACCCATCGATGCCCACATCTGAACAACTGAAGCATGCATTGACTTACACCTCCATACGATTGAATTACGAAC
>JACQGG010000136.1 GCA_016199665.1 Acidobacteriota bacterium
CCCTCAACGCAGAGACGCAGAGGTCGCAGAGAATGCGCGGATGTTTTTTCTCTGCGCCGCCTCTGCGCCCTCCGCGCCTCCGCGGTAGAAAAACCTTGCAAAAAAACACGAACTTGCCAACTGGCTACGCAGAGTTCGCAGAGAGCAACGCAGCCAGTGGCCGGCAATCCCAGGGGCCCCGCCGACACCGCCGACGCGGAACCATCTACGGCGCGTTGCCGCTCCCGGCCAGTACGCAGCGACATCGCCTGCGTCG
The DNA here is from genome assembly GCA_016199665.1 of Acidobacteriota bacterium. Classification (GTDB taxonomy): domain Bacteria; phylum Acidobacteriota; class UBA6911; order JACQSX01; family JACQSX01; genus JACQSX01. Next base: position 257 of record JACQGG010000136.1, read on the forward strand.
CGGCGCCTGGCGTGTCCCTAACGCCGCCCCTGCCAATACTTGGACAGGCTCCTAGTACTATACAATTATAATACGACCTGGATAACGAATTGAAAATGGCTGACCGCCTCACTCTGAAATGCCTGACCGAGCAGGAAGTCTCCAGCATCTTTGCCCATCCCGAATCGGAGGCTGCCCGGCGGTGGATTGACTATTGGGCCTCGACGGAGTCTCGCAACGCGCAGTTGCTCGGCCAGTTTCAGCAGGTTGTCTCACTCGGATTTCGAGGACGGACCGTGCTGGATATCGGTTGCGGCAGCGCCGGACTGGCGGCGCAGGTTGTCGCCGGCGGCGGTTGCTACATCGGAGCCGATTATTCTCCGTACGTGCTCAGAATGGGACGCCACTGGCTCGGCCAGAAGGGTCTGCGCGCAGAACTCTTGCGAACCTCCGGCTCCGAATTGCCGTTCCGCGATGAGAGCTTTGACTATGTTTTTGCTTTCGATGTCATTGAACATCTGGAGCGGGGCGGGTCCCAACAGCTCCAGTTTCTGCGCGAATTGCGGCGCGTGCTTCGCCCCATGGGGATGATTTTCCTCACTACGCCCAACAAGGGGTATCCGTTCGAGGGGCATACTTTCCTTTATTTTCCACAGTATCTTCCCGCAACTTTGGCCGATCAATACATCCGCTGGAAGAATCCCGGCTTCCTGGAAGAACACGGGTCGTTCGGCGCCATTAAACTGCTGTCGCCCGCCGGCCTGAAAAGGCTGCTGTCGCTGTCTGAACTCATTTTTCTGCACCAGCTCCCTTGCTGCATGGACATTGAAGACTGGGCCCCCGGCAAGCGCCTCGTCTACCGCCTCCTCGGTGCGGCCGGTCTGGCCTGGCATCCAATGCAGGAATTCTGGGGCTGTCTGGTGCGGAGGGAGCATCGTGAAGCATTGCGGGTCAAATGCGCGAAGCATCACGCCATTGCGCTCCGGGAATCCGGCAATCCAGCCCTGGAATTCACTCCGGGGATCGATTTCAGCCGGGGGCCGGAAGCGCACCAGCTCAAGTGCGGCTGGTTTCCTCGCGAGTCAGCCCCCTCAGGCTTTCGATGGACCGGCCCGGAGGCGGAGCTGTGGCTGCAGGCCGATGGCGCAGAAGACTTCTTTTCGGTCTCCGGCTACTGCGGCGCGCGGCCGCAGGACGGGACAACCACTCTTCGCATCTACTGTGACGACCGCTGGATCGGCCAGCGGCACCTGGGCCAGAATGAGCCATTTGATTTAGCATTCCTGCTGCCTTACCGGTTGTACCGCTCGCAGATTTGCACCTTCCGCCTGGCGGTCGATCCTTGCCATACACCGGGCGGGGCAGATCAGAGAAAACTGGGAATCGCTGTGAATCGGGCCATCCTGGTCCCGGCAGCCGCATCTAATAGCGCGGTTGACTTTGACCGCGGTCCGGAGTCGCAGTCGCTCGGGAAGGGATGGTTTACCCATGAAAGAGATCAACGGGGCCTCCGATGGACTTCTGATGAAGCCGAACTTGACCTTTGCGCCAACGGAGGCGAGAGGTTTCTTTCCGTTATCGGATACTGCAACGCTCTGAAAAGATTCGCTCCCGTGACAGTCTCTATCTTTTGCGACAAAGAAAAAATCGGCGAGCATCACATAAGCGGCGATGAACTATTCTGCCTCTCACTACCGCTGGCTCATCCTGTGAATCGTTCTCAGATTTGCAGCATCCGAATTATAACCGAACCCGCTTACATTCCCGGGGGCGCGGACCGGCGTAAACTGGGAGTGATCTTTTTCCGGATCGCCCTTGAATAGCCAAATGGCAACAAAGGTCTTGAAGCGCCTGCTGCTGTTTTCCGCAGCTATCCCGGCAGCTCTGGTCCTGGGAACGCTGCTGACGCTTGCCGACCTGCTCGGCAGGATGCTGCGTATCTTGGGCGCTGCGCGCTGGAACCCAATGCCGAGCCGAGCGCGCGAAATGAACGAAGCTCCGGCACCGGCCGGGGTGGGAGTGCCCGTCCCCGACATCCCGGTCTCCATTGTAATCCTCAACTGGAACGGCCAGGCGCTGCTGGAAGAATCGCTTCCCATTCTGGAAAACGAACTGCGGCGCACTTCCGTTCCCTGCGAGGTGATCGTCGTGGACAATGGGAGTTCCGACGACAGCGTGGCCCTGGTGCGGGCACGTTTCCCGGATTTTCGAGTTCTCCTTCTTCCCACAAATGTCGGCTTCGGAGAAGGAAACAACGCGGGGATGCGGGCGGCAAGCCACAACCGGGTGCTGCTATTGAACAATGACATGCTGGTCCAGCCCGGTTTTCTGGAACCGCTTCTGGATGCGATGGGCCCGGCGACGTTTGCCGCCACCAGCCAGGTTTTTCTTCCTGCGGCCGTGCGACGTGAAGAGACCGGAAAGACAGTCGCCCGCCTGCGCCACGGCCGGCTGGAATTGAGTCACGAAGAGATCAGTCCTGCGGATGAGTCCAACCGCGGGATCCGTGTTCTATGGGCCGGGGGCGGTTCTTCTCTTTATCGCAAGGACCTGTTTCTGGCGCTTGGAGGTTTTGATTCGCTCTATTCGCCCAGCTACGCCGAGGACGCCGACCTCTCCTTCCGGGCATGGCAGGCCGGCTACTCTTCGGTGCTGGCGGTGCGCAGCCACGTCCTGCACAAACATCGCAGCAGCACTCGCAAGCGCTTCGGGGAGCAAGGAGTGCAGCGGCTGATGCAGAAGAATATCCGTCTTTTCTACTTCAGGAATTTTTCGCTGGCGACCTTGTGGAAGTACTGCCTCTGGCTTCCTGCCAATTGCGCCGCCCACTCCGAACTCCCAGCCCTGCTCCCGACGCTTCCCCGGTGGCCGTTGGTTCTGGCGCGGCGGATGTTTGGGCCGTATCCTGTGTGGGGGGACGGAGAAATCCTGACACGCGCGGGGACCCCGGATCCCGAGTGCGGAATGCGGAGTGCGGAGTGCGGAGTGAACGAACAGGCCGAAGACGGAAGGCGGAAGGCGGAAGGCGGAGGGGATGATGGCTCCCACGGCGATCCGCAATCCGCAATCCGCACTCCCCAATCGACCCGTCCGCTGCGCATCCTCTGTGTCTCCGCCTATGTCCCCCACCTCTGGAGGCATGGCGGCGCCGGCCGGGTCTTCCAGTTGCTGCGGCGAGTCGCCCGGAGGCACCAGGTCAGCGTCGCCACTTTCTACGAAGACGATTTCGAAAAGGGTGAATGCGAAAAGCTGCGGGAGTTTTGCCGCTCGGTCACCGCCATTCATCGTCGCGGCAAGCCCGCGACGAACCTGTTCCCGTACGAGCCCTTCGCGGAATTTGATCTTCCCGAGATGCGGGCGGCTCTGCGGCGGCTGGCGCAAGAAGAAGTTTTTGACATCGTGCACTTCGAGTTCACCCAGATGGCTTGTTACGCCCGCCTCTTTCCGGATGCAGTCAAGTTCCTGACCGAGGTTGAAGTCAACTACGCCGCTGCGGCAAGCAAAATCGGCTACCTGTCAAACCCCCTGGCGCAACTGAAGTGGTACTACAACTCGATGCAGGTGCTAAACCGGGAACTGGCACTGTGTCGCAGCGTGGATCACGTGATTTGTGTAAACGAGACGGATGCGGAACTGATTCGGGGCTACCTTCCTCCGCAAGGGGTGCATGTTGTGCCCACCGGCGTCGATCTCGACTATTTCACAGCCGACAGTCACCGCTGGGAGGAACCCGGCTCGATTGGCTTCGTGGCGGCCTTTCGGCACGAGCCGAACGTTGATGCTGCCCTGTTCTTTCTGCACGACGTCTTTCCTTTGATTAAGGCCCGGTTCCCGCAGGTCCGCTTCTACCTGATCGGGGCGTCGCCTACGGAGGAGATCCTCCAACAGCACAACGGCCACGACATTCTTGTCACCGGGTTTGTCGAAGACCTGGCACACTATTACCGCCGCATGGCGGTGATCGTTGTGCCGGTGCGAACCGGAGTTGGCATTCGTGGCAAGGTGCTGGAGGCCTGGGCCGCAGGAAAGCCGGTTGTGGGAACTTCGGTGGCGGCGGCCGGGATCGAGGCCAGTCACGGCGAGAACATGTACATCGCCGATCTACCGGAAGAACTGGCGCAGTGGATAGTCCGGCTGCTGGAAAGTCCGGTGGCGCGCGCCTCCTTGGCAGTTCGGGCCCGCCGGACCGCGGAACAGTTTTATGACTGGAATGGCCTGGCTGCGAATCTGTGCGGTCTCTACCAAGCTCACACCCCTGCCCGGCTTCTGCAATGATCCGACCGCGAAGACTTCCATGCCTCCTCTGATGGTACAAACCGGCTCGGTGCCGGAGCTGCTCTACATTTTGCGAAGCGTTCTCTTGCAGCGGCCCATCCGCATTCTCGCCTTCGATTCCGAGAATGTCCGCCAGTACCTGCGAGGCCTGGAGGGCTTGCAGCTTCGCTTTTTCAAAAACGTGTCCGAGGCCGGCGGCATTCTCCGGGAGTGGGAAGACTCGACGGAGGTCGCTTACATCGGGGGGCCGGCGTTTCCCTCGGTTCAAAAGATGCTGCGCCGGAGCGTTCCTGCGGCCACGGCGCTGTTTCCAGGGCGCCAGGCGGACTGGGGAGGATTTCTGGAAACATTCCAATCCCGCCTCCGGCGTGACGCGGTCCTGCTGATCCAGACTGAAAGCGTCGAATTCATCGAAGAATACCTGCGAGACCTGTTTCCACAGCACGGTTTTGTCCGTCCTTCCTTTTCCTTGTTGTGCCATCAGAAAGACAAGGCGTCCTGGCAGCGGGCCCACCCGGACTGGCGCTTTTGGAGCTACGCCGCCCCGTCGGAGCTGCCGGAGATGGCCATGGAACTTCGCCGGCAGCACTTCGATGCCTCGGTCGTGTTTTTTGCCGGAAGCCGCGGCGTGGCGGGCGTGAAGCTGCTTTCGCTGGCGTGCGGCGCGCGCCAAAAGCTCGCGGTCAACGAAAACCGCCAGTTCATCCTGATTTCTCCCGGCTCTTTGCTGCGCTTTGGTTACCAACGCTGGCGCTACGGTGCCACGTCCCGATGGGCTGATTCGGCCCGAACGCTCATCGTGCAGACCGCTGACGACGAATGCATGAAGGCGATCCTGGAGCAGCTGAAAGAGCTTAAGGCGCTCGGGAACACCCGGTATTCGCTGCTGGCTCGCGAGGACCGGGCGGGCAGGCTGGCAGATCCCTCTCTGGTCGGCGACGTGCTGACCTATCCGGAGGGGGCGAAGCTCAAAGACGGCTGGACAATCCTGCAGGAGGTTCGCAAGCGTCGATTCGACGCGGCGGTGCTGGTCTTAACCCGCCAACCCCATTACCGCTCCTTGAAATGGCTTCCTTTTGTTGCCGGCATCCGCCACAAGTTGATTTTTAACCGGCACGGCGACTGCTTCTTTTTTACGCTCCGGCGGTTCCTGAACTATTGGATCGGACGGTATGAAGGCATGCTGGGAACAACACGCGTCCTCGTTTTTCAGACTTGGGACGAAGCCCGGATGAAGACAATCTTAGAGCGCCTGAGCGGGATTCGCCTGTTTCCCAAGCCGCGGTATTCTCTGATTACCCGCCAGGACAAGGTTCAAGCCTATGCGTCCCTGGATCCGCCCCTGGAAGAGATCATGACTTATCCGGTGGGAGCCGGATTGCGCGACTACTGGAGGAGCCTGCGGGAAATTCGCAAGAAGCGATTTGATGCTGCGGTTGTTGCTTTCACCAAGGAGCCGACCTTCCAGAAGCTGAAGTGGCTTCCCTTCCTCTCGGGGATCCGGCACAAACTGATCTTCAACCGGCACTTGGATTGCTTCTTTTTCACCCCCGGCGCCCTGATGAGCTACTGGGCAGGGCGCCAAATCCAAGACCTGGGGACGCTGGGGACATCGGCGCCCCAACTGCTGAGGCCGGTGCTGCTGCCGCTGGCACGCGCTCTTGCCTTCCCTTTTCGCTTTTGCTACCTGCTGGTTCAGGTCACGGGGATGAAGCTGCGCCGCGCCGCTCTGATGCGGAACCCGCCACAGCAGAGCGGGCGGTTACACGTGAATCCATGGCGCAGGGGCGCGCCATAACACGTCTCAACGGAGGTAACCTGCGAGCTGCGACGGCGGCGGAGCGGCGGAGAGAATGAGAGTCGGCCACTCCCAAATGGACTACACTTTGCTGTTGATGGCGTGCACTTCCACCGTCCCCAGGACTCGCTTCTCGTGAAGCGCCTTGTTGACGGCGTTCAAATAGGCCCGCGCGCTGGCGTCGATCATATCCGTGCTGGCTGCCTTTCCTGTGTAGTTCTTCTCATTGAACAGCACGTGGACGAACGCCTCCCCCAGGGCATCCTTGCCGCGAGTCACTGAAGTCAGCGTGTAATCCAGCAGGCGGCCCGGCAAACCGGTGATGCGGTCGATGGCACGGTAGGTGGCGTCGATGGGACCGTCTCCGGTTGCCGAATCAAGCCAGCTCTCCTCTCCCCGCGTCAGGCGTACCGTCGCCGTTGAAACCGGCTGATTTCCGCCGATGACCTGGAGATATTTCAGCGTGTAGGTATCCGGAATGATCTTGATGCCGTCCTGAATGATGGTGATCAGATCCTCGTCGTAGATTTCCTTCTTCTGGTCGGCGACTTTGGTGAAAAACCAGTAGGCCTTTTCCAGCGCTTCTCCCTCCAACTCGTAGCCAAGTTCCTGATATTTCTTCTTCAGGGCGTGGCGGCCTGAATGTTTGCCCAGCACCAGGGTGCTGCTGGCAATTCCGACGGTCTGGGGAGTCATGATCTCGTAGGTGAGCGCGTTCTTGAGCATCCCGTCCTGGTGGATCCCCGCCTCATGAGCAAACGCATTCTTTCCCACGATCGCCTTGTTGGGCTGGACAAAGATTCCAGTCAAGTTGGACAGCAGCCGGCTGGAGCGATAGATCTCTTCGGTGCGGATGTCGGTGTGATGCTGCAGCGCCTCGCGGCGGGTCCGCAGCGCCATAACAATTTCCTCAAGCGCAGCGTTGCCCGCCCTTTCTCCAATTCCATTGACGGTGCACTCCACCTGGCGCGCTCCGTTGCGGATCGCGGCCAGCGAGTTGGCCACGCCCAGACCGAGGTCATTGTGACAGTGGCTGCTGAAAATCGCCTTGCCGCTGTTGGGGACACGCCGTATGATCTCTCGAAACAGGGCGCCAAACTCATCGGGCACGGCATATCCCACCGTGTCAGGGATATTAATGACGGACGCGCCCGCCTCGATTGTGGCTTCAAAAATCCGGCACAGGTAGTCCGGGTCCGAGCGCGTCGCATCCTCGGCGGAAAACTCGACTTCTTCACACAGAGACCGGGCATAACGCACGGCTTCAACAGCCTGCTCGAGCACCTGATCGCGCGTCTTTTTCAGCTTGTGCTCCAGGTGAATGTCGGAAGTGGCTATGAAAGTGTGGATCCGGGGTTTGCGTGCCAGTCGAATGGCCTGCCAGGCCCGGTCGATGTCCAGGTGCGTGGCGCGAGCCAGCGCCGCGATGGTCGGACGCCGCACCCTCTGCGCGATTGCGCTTACGGCTTCAAAGTCCCCCTCGGAGGCGATGGGAAAGCCGGCTTCAACGATGTCGACGTTCAGACGCTCCAACTGCTGCGCCACCTTCAGCTTCTCCTCCAGGTTCAAACTTGCCCCTGGAGACTGCTCGCCGTCTCTCAGCGTCGTATCAAAAACGTAGACTTTACTCATAAGAGCCCTCCGCGGCCTCCCTTTCGCCTAAAAGAAATCTAACACAGGCTGCCGCCGACGGTCAAAGGGAGGAGGGAGGAGGGGGGA
>JACQGG010000145.1 GCA_016199665.1 Acidobacteriota bacterium
AGGCGATCCAACTGATCAAGGGCGGCTCCTCAAAGTGGATCCACGATACGTTCCCGGCTCACTGGCGCTTTGCCTGGCAGGAGGGCTATGGCGCCTTCAAAGGAAACCCAGCGATAAATCGCTGGGCTAGATTCAACTGCCCCTCCGGGGCAGTCCCTGCGGACAAATTGCCATTCGGCGGGAAACATGATTACATCAGGGGACATCATGATCTGGAAGTTCTTGACGGGAACCGATAAGCCCTCGGCGGGACAAATTCAGCGCCAGGTGAAAAAAGTGGTGCATCCTCACGGCGAGTCGGTGACTCGCATGGGCGCGGTGCAGCAACTTGCCGACTGGAACACGCCCGAAAGCATTGCCGCCCTGCTGAAGCGCTTCACCATCGTTGCTTCTCCGGTGACGCTTGATTTGGAAGAAAAGCAGCAGGTCTGTGACATGCTGATCGACATGGGACCCGCAATCGTAGCGCCTGTCGCGCGTTTTCTGCGCAGCGAAGTTCAGGTCTACTGGCCCGCGCGTGCCCTGCAGGGGGTGCTTCCCGAGGAAGAGTTCAAGCAAATGATGTCGGATATCCTGGCCCACCTGCAGAAATCTTATGTCCGCGTTCCTGACCAGAAGCGAGATCTCCTGCGGCAAGTCCAGGGGCTGGAGCTGCCAAAGCTCTTCGAGGTCGCGGAAGCCTATCTGGCCGATCCCAGCGACGAAGTCCGCATCGCGGCTCTGGAGTATATCTTTTCCGTGCCCAACGAAGCCCGCCGTTCGGCTATCCTGGACGCCGTTTTTGCACAAGAGCAGTCGGCGCGCTTCTGGCTCCGTTTTTCAGAACTTGCCGCCCAGCGCAACTGGAAGATCCCCACTTCACACCGCGGCGACCTGCAAAAGTACCTGCCCCCGGATTTCTACATGACCTCTCACGGAGAACTCAAGCAACGACCCAGGCGCTGAGGGGCTTGTCCTTCCTCCAGCGACGCGGAGCTGGAAGCCAACTGGGACATCGATGCCGCGGAAACGTCGATCCCAGCCCTGCCGGCTTCACATGGACGATGGACACCACCCCGCCTGACACGACAATCCCAGGTGAAGAGGTAGCTTGTCCCCGGTTTTCCAGCCTACAAAAGTTTAGAGCCGCCTGCGCAACGAATATCGGCAGCCCAGATCACGGACAGGTGGCAAAGGCGCTGGTATCCTGTATGGGTGGGAACGGTTTTCCCAAGGGATTGATGTAGGTCTTGACCGTGATCGGCGCAGCGCTCCCGATTTGGTCCGGCCTCTCTTTTCTTGCTGTTTCTCGCGCGGAAAAGGGAAGCGCATCGAACTGGCATCCTGGAACACCGCACGATGGCCCTGGTCCGCACGTTCCCTCCGGGGCGCCACCGCAGTCGGGTGCTGGCGATTCCGCGGGTGGAGGCTGAGGGCAGGGGGGACCCTCGCTTCTCGGGTTGAAGTTGCCAAAAATATCGAAACCACCATAATACCCACCGGTCACACATTCAGACCCTCCACCACCGGTGGCGCCACACGTGCTGTCCGCGGGCGGAATCTCGACACAGCTTCCTTCCAAACAAAATGACTGTGATTCGGGATAATACAAGGGTAAAACAGGTCCTACATCAGATTCCAGCAACACCCGCCCCCGCTGTGATGGGGGATCTGGAGGCGAAGGTGGAAAAAGTCCTGCATCGATATCAAAAAACGACTGCCGAAGAGGCTCGGGCTCCATCAAAGGCATCTCGAGACGCGGGTCAGGCGGGTAAACAGTACCCAACTTCGAGATGATTTCCCCGACATCCTTCGAGCGCACATAACCCAATTGAATGCGCAACGACAGCGTCAGCCGTTTGAAGAGAGAACTGAACCACCCTAAGCCCAACGGATCAACATAGCGCAGCGGATTCTGCGATGCATATTCATAGGGATTCAGGGTCCGGGGATCGACAAGGCTGATCCCCTGCGGATCTCGAGACAAAAACCTTCCCGTGACGCTGTCATACCAGCGGGCTCGCATGTAGTAGAGGCCGGTCGCCGGCTCGCGCAGAACGCCGAAGCGGCCAATGTAGGTGAATGGATTGTCCGACGTTCCGGTCGCGGCAGTAAGCTGGCCAGAAGCGCTGTAGGCATAGCTGTCGCTGATTTGGCCGCTGTCGTCGGTAAGAAACAACGTCGAGCCCATTTCGTCGTAATGGTAGAAGCGGCGGGCATTGCCGCTCTCTTCAATGCTGTGGAGCAGCGATCCAGCAGGCGTGTGAATGTAGTAGCGCAGAGTTGTGTCGCCTTCCCTGACAATGGAAATTGAGGGCAGACCCAGAGCATAGTTCCAGACATAGCTTTGAGTGGTTTCCGCCTGCGCGCGCGCGAGCCGATTGCCAAAAGCATCGTAGGTGAAACTGACCGTGCTTTGCCCCTCAGTATAGGAAGCCAGCCGCGACGCCAGGTCCCACCTGTAGCTTCGTCCTCCTCCGGTGCCCAGCCTGCCCATCGCATCGTAGCTGTAGCCGACAATCTGATCGGCGTCGTTGTAGCTCTGATTGCGGTTCCCTTGTACCGGCGCCGGGTCCAGAGGGGCACTTCTAGCGGCCTCCTTGATTTGCCCCGCGCCGTCTCGGGTCAAAGTGATCAAAGAGAGCGATGTCGGCCCTTTGCTCTCCGCGATTCCTGTGAGACGATCGGCGGTGTCGTAGTTGTAAGTGGTCGCTACGCCATTGGGTCTGCTGATCGTGGCAAGCCTGCCTGCGTCGTCATAGGTAAAACGAATCGCTCCGCCTGCCCAGTCGGCCACCGATGTCAAGAGATTCCTCTTGTCATATGCATACGTGACGGTCTTGCCGGGCGACAGAGTCATTGTCGAAATCCTTCCGCCGTCATCTCGGGAGAGCGTGATGCCGTTGGTTGAAAGGATCCGGTTGGCATTGTCGTAAGCCAGCGTGACGCCGGTGGCGGAAACCAGCCGGTTGGCGTCGTCGTAGGTGTAATCCAGGCGGATTCCATCCGAATAGTTCCGGCCTGTAACAAGACTGACTCCGTCATAGGCTAAATCAAGGGTGCTTGCCGGCAGCTCGATCTGTTTGACCCGGTTCCTGGCGTCATAGCTGAAGCGGGCAATGTTACCCAAAGGATCTGTGGCGGAAGTGAGTCTTCCCAGATTGTCAAAGGCCCAGTTGCGCGCTTTCCCCCGGGCATCGGTAATGCGCGTAATTCGGCCCAGATCGCTTCGGCTGTAAGCGGCGCTGATCTGTTCAGGAAGAGAAATCTGACTCAACAGTCCGCGCGGATCGTAGGCATACGCCGTTGTTTCGTTGAGAGGATTGATTCTAGAGATCAGCCTGCTTAGGCCATCGTAGTCATAGCGGCTCTGGCTGGAGAGCGGGTCTGTAAGCGTTCTCGTGCGCCCCAGCTTGTCGCTGCTCAGCCGCCAGGTTCGTCCCAGCGGATTGGTAAAGGAAGCCAGCACTCCCTCGTCGTCGTAGCTAAGCGCCCAGGTTTTGCCTTCAGCGTCCACAGCCGAAGTCAACCGGCCCCGAGCATCGTGGTTATATGTGGTTGCATTTCCGTTCCTGTCGGTGAATGTCTTGATCCTTTCGAGCGCATCATACGTGTAGGTTGCACTCCTGCCTGCGGGATCGGTCGCTGCGGTCACATTGTCATTGGCGTCGTAGGTAAACGTCCAGGTGTTGCCCAGGGGATCGGTGATGCTTTTCAAATTATTGTTGTCATCGTAGCTGTAACTGGCCGTTTTCCCCTTCTCGTTGGTGGTGGCAAGCAGATTATCATTTGCGTCGTAGCTGTATTGGACACTGTTTCCGTCCGGGCGGTTAGTGCGGTTGACTCGCTTGAGCGCGTCATAACCAAAGGTCGTAGTATTGCCCGCCGGATCCTGAATGGAAGCAAGCGTGCCATCGTCATTATACGTGCGGCGGGTGGTCGCCCCGGCACGATTGGTGTCGGTCAGGATTTGACCGCGAGAGTTGTAACTGTAAGTCCATCGCTTTGCCGCGCGGTCCGTCCAGGCCACTACATTGCCGCGGGCGTCATACTCAAATTCATCCCTGCTTGCATCCGGATATTCAACGCGGATCAAGTTGTAGAAAGTGAATCCCTCCTGTGCCTGGGCCGCATAGCTGTAGCGCCAGGTCTTGCCGTCGTTATCCGTGCGGGCAGTCACCTTACCCGATGCCGGATCGTAACTGACAAGACTTCTGTCGCCCATTCGGTCCACAGTGGAAGTGCGCCGCTGGGAAGCATCATAGTCGTAGCGGATGGCTTTCCCCGCCGGATCCGCCAGACCTATCATGCGGAGCCCTGCGTCGAACTGGTGGACGACGGCGTTCCCCAAGGGATCGGTAATCGTGGTAGTTCCAGAACCATAGCTAAACCGCGTGAGATTTCCCGCTCCATCCGACTGGCTGACAATCTTATCGGCGCTGTACACATTTCGAACCGGCGTGTTCCCGCGCGCCAGAGTAATTGATTCGATCCGTCCCACAGCATCGCTGCCATATGTGGTCACCTTTCCCCGGGCGTTTGTACGGCTGCGAAGCTGCGCGCCGTTGTAGGAAAACTCCAGGAATCTCCCAGTCTGATCGGTTACCTTGGATATGCGCCCTCTTGAACCGCTGACGATGTAGGCAAACTCCAGGCTCCGTCCCAAACCGTCCGTGACGCGGCTCAACGTGCCATCGGGGTTGTAACTAAGAGCGTGCGTGTTTCCGTTGCGATCCTGGATGGTTTCAACTCCACGGACGCCACCGTCCCGCAGGCCTGAAGTCTCAAAGGCATAAATCATCCGCGTCTCCGGATCCATGAACCTCAATTTGGTTCCGGACTCGATCAGTTGGTAGGGAGTGCCCCGGTACAATGTGCCCGTCTGGGCCATGATCCAGAGAGCGCCGCTTTTCCGAAAGTAGATCTCTTTTCCTTCATAGTAGTAGACCCCCACAGTCGAGGCGTCGATCCTTCTCAGGAGAATGAAAAAATTGTGGACCCAATTGGCTCCTGGCGGGCCATCGAACTGTCCGTAAAAACCGGAAGATTGAGCGCCCGATCCAATGAAGCTGCCAAAGTGCCTGCCAAAGCCCAGCGGGAGCGGACCCCCAAGATAGAGGTCAAGTGTCGTATGCGTGTACTCTCCAACTGAAGTGACAACGGGATCAGTGGCTTCGGGAGGAGCATTGCCTGGGTGCATTTCAAGCATGGCGCTCCGGACCACCCTTCGAAGCCAGAGCCACCAAGGGTCATTGAGCGGATAAGAAGAAATGGCCCTGCTGCCTGCCTCCGCGGTGCCACCGAGCAACACGATGGCAAGCAACGTGGCAATAAGGAAAAAGCGTCGCGAAGAAACCGGCAAATCAGCGACTCTCGGAGCTTTCTTCATGGGATCATAGCCACTCCCTCCCCATTCGACCAACCTCCACCTTCCGGCCTCGCACGGTTTGGGGGGCGCGTCCGCTACTGGTGCCGAGGGTAACGTTTCATGACAACCTCCCAAATAGGAGGGTCGGGGCAATTATACTCCGCGAGACGCAAGGGTAGTAGGGAGAGGAAAAACGGCGCTGGCCACCCGGACGGTCTGGCGACTCGTCGCCCAATTGTGCCCCGTGAGAGTCAGAGCTGCCGCATTCCAAGCCACGCCAGTACGCGTGTTTCGATCTCGGCGAGTTGCCATGGAGTTGCGGTTGCGTATCCTGGTTATTGACCCAGACGCCAGTACGCGTGTTTCGATCTCGGCGAGTTGCCCGGGTTGGAGTCTGCCGAGCGGGAGTAGGAGCTTTGCATGGGGGATGGTGACCAAGCCCTGTGCGTCAAATGCACCCGCACGCAGGAATGGCACCTGCAGGGCCACTTCAAATCGAGAGCCACGCAGGCTTGTCGTGTGTGGGATCAGAGTAACAAGCGCGCGGTCCGTTTCGCCGGCTGGCACACTGAGAACCAAGGCAGGACGTACCTTAGCAGCCATCCCGAGGTCGACGAGCCAGACCTCCCCCCGCTCCGAAGCTTTCATCCATGGCTCTCGCGCTGGTCGAGTTCGAGGAATACTTGATCAGCGGCGGTTACAAGCTCCTCGTCGGTCGGGAAGCTGTAGTCCGACGGGGTAGTGCGACGCAGAATCTCCTTGACGACCTCCTGCCGTTCAGCCAAAGGGAGCGCGTCGAACTCTTCAAGTAGTTTTTTGGCGCTGTCACCCATGGGGATATATTGTCACATCATGACATGCAGAACGTCAACGCGTCGGCGAAATCCAGTTCCTGCTCGCCAGCATTCGGTGCAGACTACTATGGAGGAGTAACGCTGACCGCTGCCATCCCAAGTCCGGTAAGCCGACTTCTCAGGAGTTGGAGTGGGTTGCGCGAAAGAAATCGAACTGTCGACATACGGTCTAGGAATCTGGTTTCCTCTGGGAGCCCTCACACCAGGAAA
>JACQGG010000146.1 GCA_016199665.1 Acidobacteriota bacterium
ATCTATTGAATTTTCAGGGATTTCAGAGCTCTTCAGGACCGCCACGTGCGGCAAATTTCGGTAATTCTGGGCGTAGTCCAGGCCGTAGCCAACAACAAACTTGTCGGGGATCTCAAAGCCGACGTAATCGAGCGCGACGTCAATCTGCCGTCTGGAGGGTTTGTTCAGCAGGGCGGCCACTTTCAAGGATGCGGGGTTGCGGGATTGAAGGTTGTGGATGAGGTAAGTGAGAGTGAGGCCCGTGTCGACGATGTCTTCCACCAGAATAATATCCTTCTCTTCGATGCTCGACTCGACATCCTTGAGCAGTTGTACCTGGCCGGAGCTTTCCGTAGCGGTTCCATAGCTGGCTACGGCAATGAAATCGACGGAGATCGGCAGATTCACATCGCGGATCAGATCCGACAGAAACATGCATGCTCCCTTCAGCACTCCGATGAACAGAGGGCTTCGGGCGGCGTAATCTTGGGAGATCTGTTGGCCCATTTGCCGGACGCGGCTCTGGATCTGGTCCGCAGTAAGCAGGATTTCCGACAATGAACCTTCGCTCCACTTCATCAGCGGCGTTGCCATCCCGACTCCAGGGCTAGGGTTGGCAGATTTTATCCGAAAAGTCCGGCAGAGAAAACCCCAGGGGCATTTTGTTCTTGTCCAGTTGCCAGCGGGGCGGCTTTGGCGTCCATGGTAAGATACGCTGAATTCGGGGGTACGGGTTGTTTGAGACCTGACATCGTTACTGCCGAGGAAATAGAGCGGGCTCCGGCGGGGACTCTTTATCCGCTCGCGGCAGGCGCCATTGTGACCCCGCTGGCCCTGGAACTGGCGCGAGAAAAGAACATCCGCTTTGATGCATCCGGCGATGGCAAGCGTGAGATTATCGCGCTGGGGGCCGATCATGGCGGCTTTGCAGCCAAAGAGGCGGTCAAGAAGCACCTCGAAGCAAACGGTTTTAGAATTTGCGATTTTGGAACGCATTCCGCCCAGCCAGTCGATTATCCGGATTTTGCGCGGAAGGTGGCCGAGGCGGTGGCCCGGGGAGAATGCCGCTGCGGGATCCTGCTGGACGGCGCCGGGATCGGGTCCTGCATGGCGGCCAACAAAGTTCCCGGAGTGCTGGCCGCTCTCTGCTACGATGAAGCAACAGCGCGCAACAGCCGCGAGCATAACTACGCCAACGTTCTCACGCTCGGAGCAGGGATGCTGCCGCACGACCGGATCATTGCCGTGATTGAAACCTGGCTGGCCACGCCCTTTGGCGAAGCGCGCCATGGCCGGCGCGTTCAGAAGATCCGCGAGATCGAGCGGGAATACTTGCGTAAGCACTAGCTACTTTCCGAGGCAGAATGCGGTGAACTGGCGCAGAAATCACTGCTATGGATATATCCCAATACCAGCGGCTGATTGAAGAAATCACCGAGGAGATTTTCCGCAGGACTCAGTCCGCCTGCTGGCAGGGGCAGTGCGCCTGTCATACCGTTTCCGTAGATCAATGTCCCGACCGGATGCGGTTGATCATAGAATGCGGCGCGGAACGAATCGGTACAACGGGGAACATGGAACGACCGATCCACGCCGAACTGGCCCCGTTCATTGACCACACGCTGCTGAAACCCGATGCCACGGAGCCACAGATCCGGAAGCTTTGCGAGGAAGCCCGCCAGTTTGGATTCGCTTCAGTCTGCATCAATCCGACCTGGGTTTCCCGAGCCAGTACTCTGTTGAAAGGAACGGCGGTGGCAGTCTGTTCGGTCGTCGGATTCCCATTAGGAGCGACCACGACCGATGTGAAAGCGTTTGAGGCCCGGCGCGCCATCTTCGACGGGGCGCGGGAAATTGACATGGTGATTAACGTGGGCGCGCTCAAGAGCGGCTATGATTCCCTGGTCAGAAATGACATTGAATCGGTCGTGACCGCATGCCACGAACAGGGAGCCATCACCAAAGTGATCCTGGAGGCGACATTGCTTGGCAACGAGGAAAAAGTCAAGGCCTGCACCCTGGCCAAAGAGACCGGCGCCGACTTTGTCAAGACGTCCACCGGCTTCGCCGCCGGGGGCGCGACGGTTGAAGACGTTGCCTTGATGCGCCGGGTCGTGGGCCGTGAAATGGGGGTGAAAGCCGCCGGGGGCATCAAGGACAGTGAAATCACGCGCCGGATGATCGAGGCCGGCGCCAGCCGGATCGGCGCCAGCGCTGGGGTCAAGATCGTTCAGGGAGAGAGGGCAGGCGCTGCCTATTGATGGGGAGCGGGATGGGAGAAGATAACGGCAATTTGCAGCAAGATTTTTGCTTCCGGCTCTGCCGGGCGAAATCTCGGCAGAGATCGGGAAAAAGCGACTTTTGCGCCGGGAAATTCCGGGAAATAGCGGGTTTGCTCGGTTCTTCGGCATGACGATCAAAGTGGCGATTCAGGGAGAACGGGGCTCATTCAGCGAGCAGGCAGCCGGGAAACTGCTGGGCGCAAGTCTGGATCTTGTCTGCTGCGGCTCCTTTGCCGACCTGTTCTCGGCCATGAAACTGGGGAAGGCCCGGGTCGCAGTCGTTCCCATTGAAAACACTCTGGCAGGCTCCCTCCACCGCAATTACGATCTCCTGCTGGAGAGCGGCCTGGAGATTACCGCGGAAACCAATCTTCGCATCGAGCATTGCCTGATCGGCACCCGAAACGCCCGGCTGCAGCAGATCCGGACGGTTCTCTCGCATCCGGTGGCGCTTGAACAGTGCAGAAAATTCTTGAAGCGGCGCCGGAGCATCGCGCCGCATGAAACCTACGACACGGCGGGAGCGGTGCAGCAGATTGTTCATGACGCAAATCCGCAAGTCGCCGCCATCGCCGGCCTGGCAGCCGCCAAACACTTTCATGGCAAAGTGCTGGCCAGAAATATCGAGGACAATCGGGAAAACTTCACCCGCTTTTTTGCGCTGGAACGACCCGGCAGCCGGCGCGCGCGCAGCGCGAGGCGCCTCTCTGCCGAGAAGCTGAAGACCTCAATTGTCTTTATCACCAAGAACGTCCCCGGCGCGCTGTTTCGGTGTTTAAGTGTTTTCGCGCTGCGAGATATCAATCTGTCCAAGATCGAATCGCGCCCCCTTCATGGAAAGCCGTGGCAGTACCTGTTCTATGTCGACCTGCTGGCGGGGACCGGTGAGGAACGAACGCAAAACGCATTGCGCCACCTTCTTGAAATCACCGAGTTTCTAAGAGTGCTGGGGTGTTATCCGGCGGTGTGAAGGCGGAGGGGGAAAGAAGAAGGCGGAAAGCGGAAGGCAGAAGGCGGAAGGCGGAAGGCGGAGGGCCGCAATCCTTTTGGGCGCGGGTGTTGTAGGGCGCACTCGGCCCTCCGGAGTGAGCCGAAAAAAGTGATTTGGACCGGAGAGCAACCGTTCCGGGCGCCGCTTCGCGGCCTTACAGCTGGTTTGGTTCTTCCTGGCATGACCCGGCTACCGCCGAGCGCCTTCCGCCTTCCGCCTTCTGCCTTCCGCCTTCCGCCTTCCGTCTTCCGCCTTCCGTCTTCCGCCTTCCGCCTTCCGCTTTCCGCCTTCCCCCGCCACCCACTCTCACCGCGGCGCCCGGGTCGCGCCTACCAGTCTTTGCGTGAGCCACGGGCTGCGTGAGGCGAGTTGAAAGATCCGGTCTGCCAGCCAGGGGCGCCCGGCAATGCGCCCCAGGCGCGCACTGTTTCTGTAGCACGCTTCCAGTTCCTTGCGGACGCTGGCGGTGAACTGTTCTTTGACAACGGCATATTTGCCGCCGTGGCTGATTTCCCGGGCCAGAAGCGCCGCCGTTCGCAAGGCGAAAGTCATCCCTTCTCCTGTATACGGGTCGATCATCCCGGCGGCGTCGCCCAGATGAATCCATGGAGTCGCGGAGCTTTCCTTAAGTTCAAAGATCAAAGGCCCGGTGGAAATCCAGCGCAGAAAAGAGGGATCCAGGGACGCCAGAAGCCTGCAGGCGGACTTGTTCTGAAAAACGGTGGCGGCCAGCAGATGCGAGTAATCGCCCCGCGCATCGCGAAAGAGCTCAGGAGTCGCCATGATGCTGACGCAGGTGCGCCCCTGTTCCACCAGGGTCGCGCCTCCGTAGCCCCCGTTGAAGAAGAAAAGATGCACTTCACCGGCGGGCACGATCGGTTCAGGCCAGTGCGCTTTGTAGCCGAAGTACGCGCGCCGGCCATCGGGGTGGCTGATGAACTTGGATTTTCGACCTGCGGCGTCGACGAAGAAACGGCAGGTGACAGAAAACCTGCGGCCACTCCTCAGGTTGGTGCCCTCGATTCGTTGTCCTTCTCCGTCGTGCTC
>JACQGG010000141.1 GCA_016199665.1 Acidobacteriota bacterium
CGCGAATGAACGCGAATGAACGCCGATGGTGCGAGATGAAGCAGGCTCAGACGGCTGATTGCGTCAGGGCGGGCAAATAAATTGCCGCCGCTAGAAGACGAGCTGGAACTCAGTCCAGCCGGATTCAGCCACTACTTGACCCTGGGCATCTATCCCTTCCACCTTCCAGCGATAACGAACTCCAGGCTTCAGATGCCCGAGCAGTTCCTGTGAAGTTCGGTAGCGCGTCTCCGGGGTGAAGATCTGCCAGACCGTTTCGTTGCCCTGCCGGATTTGCACCCGAAAGCGGGTGAAAGCCGGCAGTGCGGTCCATTCGAAACGGTCCAGCCTGTCGACCCGACCGGCTGGCGCGACGACTTGAATCGCCGATCCGCGCGTCAAAGACGCTGGCGGCGACGTCTCTGTACCCTGGCGGCTGGTGATCCAGACAACTCCGGCCAGCGTGACAACCAGCAGGGCGGCAACCGCGCCCAGGGGGCGAAGCCCAAAAGAAATCAGCCGGCGCCTGTCCGTCACCGACCAAGGTCCGGCTCGCCGGTCCAGCCTTTTTTCAATCTGCTTCCAGGCAAGATCATCCACCGGCGAGGGTGCTTCTTCGGCGCGCTGGAGCAGTTCCTGGCAAATTCCGCACAAACTCACGTGCCTTTCCAGAAGGAGTCTTGCCTCCTGAGGCAATTCGCCCTCACGCAAGGAAAGGAGCAAATCAATGTCCGGACACCCTCCCCTCCCCGCTTTCAGGTCGCCAAGAAGCCGGTCAGACTGATCCATGAGATTGTTGTCATCCATGCGGTCCCCGACCTTCCGACAGCGTCAGTTTTTCCCAGAGAATCTGAAAATTCCGGCGCCCGTTTTGAAGATAGGATCGAACTTGGTCGTTTGTGTAGCCGGTCAAAGCCTCGATCTCCTGGTAGGTGAAGCCCTCAACGTACTTGAGCAGCAGAACTTTGCGATGTTCGGGACGGAGTGCCTGCATCAGCTTCCAGGTGATATCGAGCTCCGAGGAGCGTATCGCCGGATCCTCCGCCTGATCCGGTTCGCTTGGCAAGCGCTCGGCGCGGGCGCGCTGGCGGCGGATGGAGTCGCGAAGCTGATTCAGGCAGAAATTGGCGGCAATGCGGCAGACCCAGCCGGAAAAATTGCTTCCTTCGAAAGTGCTGAAACGCTCGTAAGATCTCAGGAACGTCTCGTGCACGGCGTCTTCAGCCCTCCCGACCCGCCGCAGATACTTCAGGCAGATTCCGAACACCTTTCTTCGTTCCCGCCGGTACAGTTCCTCGAAACAAATATTGCTGCGCGTGACGCGGAACTGTTCCACCAGTTCCGACTCTGTCAGGTTCCGGAGCGAGTCCACAGACGCCATGGCAAGACCGATGGCATTGTGATTGGCTCCCGCAACCCAAGTCAAGCTTGTCGACATGCCGCTGTCCCCTCTGCTCGAGTCTGTCCCTTCAGATAACTCCAACCCACGGCGAGGACAAATTACACGAAAGCCGGAAATATTTTTTGGCCGTGCTTGGTGTCCCCATCCATAATTCCACTAAGATTTCTGCAATTGACCCCGCACAATGGCAGGGGCTCCTGAGTCGCGCCGAATTGGAAGGCGGCATTGATCTTGAGCGGCGGTTCCCGTAAAGTGGTGGACCGCCGGTTTGGATCGCGGCCGCGGCTAGTTGTCGGCCAGAGTCGCAGTTACTTTTTTGCAAAGATTTTTCGCGACGCGAGACCGAAATTGCCTCTGGAGTCTTTCGCCCGGAAAGGGCGAAGGGAAAGCAGTCAGGGGCAAGCGCGCAGCGGGCGCGGCCCCTGGCTGCCGGGAGATTTCTGGAAATAGTAGAGCGCCCTGGAGGGGCGCAGGAGAGGGAGATCGGCCCCGGCGCCCCAGGCAGGTGAAGGTGGCGTTAGCCAGGGGCTGCGCGCTGGTCGCGGCCTTGGCCGCGTCGAGTCTCTGCGATGAGGGGCGGGTCCACTGCCGTTCAGAACCAGATCTTGGGTTGCGGCTACGCCGCGCTGAGCATTCTCTGCGCTCTCTGCGCCTGAGCGGTAAGCCCAAAAAACTGATTTTTGCCACGGAGGAGAATTGACCACTCAGTTTTACATGAGCAAGCGGCTTCCGCCCTATGTGTTTAAAACAATCAACGACTTGAAGGCGGCGGCCCGCGCACGGGGAGAAGACATCATTGATCTGGGGATGGGGAATCCCGATATTCCGACCCCCAAACCCATCGTCAACAAACTGATCGAGGCGGCGCGCAATCCGCGCAATCATCGTTACTCGGTCTCCAGGGGAATCCCCAAGCTGCGCGAGGCGATCGCAAACCGCTACGCTCGCAAGTGGGGCGTCTCTTTGGATGCGGAAGCGGAAGTGGTCGTGACCATCGGCGCCAAGGAGGGGTTATCGCATCTGGTCCTGACGCTGCTGGCGCCGGGGGAGCGAACCCTGTTGCCCGAACCAACCTATCCCATTCATATCTTTTCTACCATGATGGCAGATGGGCGGCTGATTCGCGTTCCCATGACCAACCAGGACGATCTCCTCGACAAACTCGGCGCCAGTATCTGTTCAGAACGGCCCAAATTGCTGATTCTTTCATTTCCTCACAATCCGACCGGTGTCTGCGTGAGCCGGGAATTTTTTCAGGAGGTGATCCGGCTGGCCCGGCGATATGACGTCATGGTGATTCACGATTTTGCGTACGCCGATATCGTGTTTGACGGGCAGGCCGCGCCAAGCATCCTGGAGATCGAAGGCGCCCGGGAGGTCGCGGTTGAAATCTTTTCGATGTCAAAGAGCTACAGCATGCCCGGCTGGCGTGTCGGTTTTTGCGTGGGAAACGCCGATATCATCGCCGCCCTGTCGCGGGTGAAGAGCTATCTGGACTACGGGATCTTTCAGCCGATCCAGATTGCGGCCATCATTGCCCTGAATGAATGCGAGGAGCACGTGGAGCGCATTGCGGGCGAGTACCGAAAGCGCCGCAACGTGCTGGTGGAGTCCTTCGGCCGGGCCGGCTGGCCGGTGGCCATGCCGGAAGCAACCATGTTTGTATGGGCCCGCATTCCGGAACGGTTTCGCGGGATGGGTTCTTTGGAATTCAGCAAACTGCTTTTGGATCGCGCCAAGGTTGCGGTGGCCCCGGGGGTCGGGTTCGGGGAATCAGGCGACGGCCATGTGCGGCTGGCACTGGTTGAAAATGAGAAGCGAATCCGGCAAGCCGCTCGCGGCATCAAGCTGCTGCTGCAAGCGGCGCCGGGAAAGCCGGAGGTGGACTTGGCGGCTGCAGTAAGGGAAAGTAAGAGCCAATGAACCGCGGGCGCGACGGACAACTTGCTCCGGAGGATCCCACCCCCGAAGTGGGATCGGCCACCGACATTGCTCCGCTGGGAAGGGGAGCGGGAAAGCCGCCGCACGAATTGACGGCTGACGAAGACGCAAACGTGACAAACTGGGAACGGGTGGCGGCCATGGAGGAGTTCAAGGCCCTCATTCGGGCCAAGCGCCGCTTTATCCTTCCTGCCACAGTCTTTTTCATCATTTACTATTTTGCCCTGCCGGTGCTTGTCGGCTATGCGCCGCGCCTGATGGAAAAGCGGGTGGTCGGCGTGGTGAACATCGCCTATCTTTTTGCCCTGTCGCAGTTTTTTATGGCTTGGATTCTGGCCGCGCTCTATATGAGGGCCGCCAGTCGATTCGACCAGATGGTGCGCAGGATTATCGAGAAAACCCAAAACCACAGGGGATGATTCGCCCGGCGAGGCGCCGCGACCTCTGGAGGCCGGAACAGTAAGAACGGCCGCCGACACTTTCGCCCGGGGGCGTGCTCGATGAAAGATTGCATCCGGCCCCGCGCCGGGAAAGGACGCCGGAGAAACAGCTATGCCAGTATCGCTGCTGATGTTTGTCGCCTTTATCGGGATCACCCTGGGGATCACCGGGTGGGCGGCGAAACGATCCAAAGAAACCAGCGCGTTTTTTGCCGCCAGTCGCCGCATCAAAGGCTGGCAAAATGGCGTCGCGGTGGCCGGAGATTACATGAGCGCCGCCTCGTTCCTGGGAATTGCGGGCATTATCGCTTTTCAGGGCTACGATGGTTTTATGTATTCGGTCGGCTGGCTGGTGGCCTATTTGACGGTGCTCCTGGTCGTGGCCGAGCCGCTGCGCAATGCCGGCAAATACACCATGGCCGACGTGCTGGCGTATCGTCTCAGCCCGCGTCCCGTGCGGGCGATGGCCGCGCTGAGCACGCTGACGGTAAGCACTTTTTACATGATCGCGCAGATGGTGGGGGCCGGGGCGCTGGTCACTCTGCTGCTGAAGGACTCCGGGATCAGCTACCAGATGGCGGTCGTCGGTGTGGGCGCGCTGATGATCATCTACGTGGTGTTCGGGGGAATGCTGGCGACAACCTGGGTGCAGATCATCAAGGCCATCCTGCTCATGAGCGGAACAGTCCTTCTGAGCATTCTGGTGCTGGCCCATTTCGGCTTCAGCTTTGCCGGCCTGTTTAATGCGGTTGCTCGCGTCACCTACCATGAGAACGGAGTGGAGGTCACCCGGAATTTCCTCCAGCCGGGACTGCGCTTCAAACCGCCTTACGGCGCTCTGGATCTGATCTCTCTCGGTCTGGCGCTCGTTTTTGGCACCGCAGGGCTGCCACACATTCTGGTGCGCTTCTACACGGTTCCCGATGCAAGAACCGCCCGCGTCAGCGTCGTCTGGGCCATGGCTTTGATCGGCAGTTTCTACATCATGACCACATTCCTGGGTTTTGGCGCGGCTACCATCGTTGGCCGCGACAAGATCGCCGACGGCGGCGGCACGAATATGAGCGCGCCGCTGCTGGCCCAAGTGCTGGGGGGCGAGATTCTCTTTGCCTTCATCTCCTCGATTGCATTTGCCACCATTCTGGCGGTCGTAGCCGGCCTGACAATCAGCGCCTCTACATCGTTCGCCCATGATGTCTACACCAATGTCATACACCGAGGCGGCGAGCGCCGGCCGGGCGAGGAAGTACGGGTGGCTCGCGTTACGGCGTTTGTCGTAGGCGCCATAGCCATCGGCATCGCGATCCTGCTCGGGCCGAATGCCAATGTCGCGTTCCTCGTCGGCCTTGCGTTTGCTGTGGCCGCGTCGGCGAATCTTCCCGTGATCGTCTTTTCCATTTTCTGGAAGCGATTCAACACCCGGGGCGCAGTCACCGGACTGGGAACGGGCCTGTTGGCTTCCATCGGGCTGATCCTTCTCAGTCCCAGCATCATGTCGGTCGACCCTCCCTCAGTCACCGGGGCGGCGCGCCACCTGATCCAGGCGCCGCCGATATTCCCGCTGGAGAATCCCGGGATCTTGAGCATTCCCCTTGGTTTTCTCGGCGCTCTGGCGGGGAATCTATTGGGTCGCGATCGCGATCCGGGCGCCGAAACCCGTTTCACGGAGTTGCTGGTGCGCGCCAATACCGGCCTGGGCGCTGAAAAAGCAACCCCCCATCCGGGAAAGTAAAGGAGGCCAGATCGTGAAAGAAGCTGTAACCCGGGAAACCATGCAGAAGATCATCTCCGAGTACTTTGCGGCGATTCGCGCTATGGATTGCGCGCGCTGGGTCGCCACGTTCGCCGAGGATGCCGTCAGTTATGATCCGGCCGATAGTCCTCCCGTTCGGGGCCATGAGAATCTGCGCCGGTTCTTCACCGCGGTGACAGCGGCATTCCAAAAAGTGGGACTTACTGAAGATCACGTTTTTGTGGTTGGAAACAGCGCTGCAGTCAAATGGACCGGGCAGGGAACAGGCAGGAACGGACGGGATGTGGGCTTCGCGGGAATCGACATCATCGAAGTCAATCCGCAAGGCAAGATCCAGACCGTTCGAGCTTACTGGGACATGGCAGGAATGCTGGCCAGGCTGCAGGAGTGAGCGATCCTTTCACCGCCAACCGGATCGAGAACGCAATGGCGGACGTAGACGGCGACAGATGCTGTCTGCCGACCGCTGTCCGCTTCGGTCAAAACAATCCCCGCTGCGGATTGCCCGGCTCCACGCCGAAGTGGTCGTAGGCCAGGCGAGTGGCCACTCGTCCCCGCGGTGTCCGGTTCAAGAAGCCGATCTGAATCAGATAGGGTTCGTAGATATCCTCGATGGCGTCCTGCTCTTCACTGATGGCTGCCGAGATGGTGCCCACCCCGACCGGACCGCCGCCAAATTTGTGAATGATGGTCAGCAGCAGCTTGCGATCGATTTCGTCAATGCCGTGCCGGTCCACATTCATCAGCTCCATGGCATCGACCGCGACTTTGCCGATGATGACGCCGTCGGCCCGCACCTGGGCATAGTCCCGCACCCGCCGCAGCAGGCGGTTGGCAATCCGCGGCGTGCCGCGCGCCCGCCGGGCAATCTCCGAAGCCCCCAGATCGTCAATTTTCACGTTCAGGATTCCAGCCGAGCGGATCACGATTCGCTTCAGGTCCGCCTCCTCGTAGAAATCGAGACGGTGGATGATGCCGAAGCGGCCGCGCAAGGGGGATGTCAGCAGACCGGCGCGCGTGGTCGCTCCCACGAGCGTAAAGCGGGGGAGATCGATCTTAATGCTGCGCGCGCTCGGGCCTTCTCCGATGATGAGGTCCATCTGGTAGTCTTCCATCGCCGGGTAAAGGATCTCTTCGATGGACGGATGCAGCCGGTGAATCTCATCGATGAAGAGAACGTCATTAGCCTCAAGATTGGTCAGGATGGCCGCCAGGTCGCCGCGCTTTTCAATCACCGGACCGGAAGTGGCCCTGAAGTTAACCCCCATTTCGTTGGCGATGATGGTGGCCAGTGTCGTCTTGCCCAGCCCGGGGGGGCCGTAAAGCAAGACATGATCCAGCGGCTCTGCCCGCTGGCGGGCGGCCTGCACTGAAATTCCAAGATTTTCCTTTACGCCCGGCTGTCCGAAGTATTCCTTCAAGGTTCTGGGACGCAGATTGGACTCAAAGACGCTTTCCTCGTCCAGGTGCCCGGGGTTCAGTAAACGATTTTCAGACATGGCGCGCACTTATCCCAGGACCCGGCAATTGACACGGCCGGCCTACTGACAACGGACAACTGACAACGAACAACGGACAGCTGACAACTGACCACTGACCACTGACATCTTTCGGGATTAACCGAGGGCTCGCACAGTTCACGTCCCGGCTGCAATCCTGCATGCCTCTTCGCCGTTCCTCACAATCAGCCGGATTTTTTCCTTACAGCTTACGGCTCGCCAAGTTTCTTCTTCACGTCACGCCGGCTGCGGCCGCCGGATGCCTTTCGGCTGCTACTTGTCAGTTGTCAGTTGTCTGCTGTCAGTTGTGTCACTTCTCAGTAGCCTCAATGCGCGCCTCGCTCGCCCGACAGCCGTCTTAGCGCCCCCTTCAAAATCGCCTCAAACGATTGCGGCGCACCGGCGTCTCTCACGGCCTTCACAGCCTTGTCTGCGTTGGCCCTGAGGTAACCGAGGTTCATCAGCGCCGAGACGACATCGTGCTGAATTGTGGCGGCAGCAGTTTCAGCAGGCGCTTCGGTCTGGGCAAGATCGGCCATCTTGTCCTTCAGTTCCAGTATTATCCGCTCCGCGGTCTTCTTTCCCACCCCTGGAATGGTAGTGAGCTTGAACAGGTCGCCCTTCTGCACAGCACTGACAAAATCGTCCAGCGGTAGGCCCGATAGGATAGTAATGCCCAGTCTCGGTCCGATGCCGGAAATGCCGATCAGCCGTTTGAAAACTGTTTTCTCCCGCTCGGTCAGAAACCCGAACAACGACAGCGCGTCTTCCCTGACATGGGTGTAGGTTCGCAGCGAAACATCGCCTCCGGAATCCGGAAGCGGATAGAAGCTCGAGAGAGGGATGTGAATCTCATAGCCTACGCCATGAACATCCACCACGATGAGGTTCGGCGTTTTCAAGACCAGACGTCCGGAAACCTGCGCGATCATCCTGAGTTTCGAATCTTGGATATGGGGTTTCTCTGTCGGCGACGGCTCACAGGTCGATCTTAACCAATCTGATCCGCTGGTGGGTACGTGAATTTTCTTGATTTGCCGCAAAACGAGCATCAACTGACAACTGGCCGCTGGCAGGGCCGACCCGGAGGCGCGCCTTGGGATCGCCCATCCGTCGCCCGACGAAGTCCACACCGAAAATCCTCGAATGAGCTACCAGTGTCACGTGCCAGCGGTCAGGCCGGTCAGCTCAGCCAGCCCGATAGCTGATGGCTAATAGCCGATAGCTGATTGCCGATTGCCGATCCCTGATCGCTAGTATATTCTACCTTCAAATGCGCCACGAGCTCCTGCACAAACAGCAGATCGTTGAAGTGGGCCAGTGGATCTATCAGAAGGGGTTTGTCAGCGCCGCCGACGGCAACGTCAGCTACCGTGAAGGCAAAGAAGTTCTCATGACGCCCAAAGGGCTCTGCAAAGGAAGATTGACCGTCGAAGATATCGTCAAGACAGACCTTCAGGGCAACCAACTCGCCGGCTCCAGGCAACCGTCCGGTGAGATCTCGATGCATCTGGAGGTCTACAACAATCGTCCTGACATCAACGCAGTGGTTCATGCGCATCCCACCTACGCGACCGGATTTGCCGTGGCCGGTCTGCCGATCAACAAGCCGACGCTGTCGGAAGTTGTTCTTACCCTCGGATGCATTCCCCTGGCCGAGTATGCGACGCCCACCACACCCGAGCTGGCGGCGGTTTTACGGGACTATATCCCACACTACAACGCTATTCTACTGGCAAATCACGGAGCGCTGGCGTACGGAGAGACCTTGCTGGAGGCTTATTACCGAATGGAAACGCTGGAGCATACGGCACACATAGCCACGGTTACGCGCATCCTGGGAAGAGAGACCGTCATCTCCAGCGAGAACCTGGACAAGCTCTTTGCCGTGCGCGAGAAGTATGGTATAAAAGCGCTGGATTTGCGAGCACTGGGATGTCCGACAACCGGCTCTGACGGCTCCAGCGAAATCTACGCGGTAAGCAAATCGGAACTCATTCAACTGATACAACAGATCTTGGAGCAGACCAAATAGGCTTTCGTTGTCAGCAGTGGGCTTTCAGCCTTCAGGTCTTGGCTGGCGGCTGACGCTGAAAGCCGGGAGCTTTGACGGAGGATCGATGGCGGAAACAATGGAAGCACTCGGTATGGTGGAGACCAAGGGGTTGGTGGCCATGATTGAAGCAGCCGACGCCATGGTGAAGGCCGCCCAGGTGACGCTGGTAGGCTGGGAAAAGATCGGATCCGGCCTGGTCACTGCCATCGTGCGCGGAGACGTGGCCGCAGTCAAGGCGGCAACCGACGCCGGAGCGGCAGCCGCACGGCGCGTCGGCGAACTGGTAAGCGTTCACGTGATCCCGCGCCCGCACTCCAACCTTGAAGAAAGGCTGCCGATCACACCCAAGAAATGATCTTGGGGCGCATCATCGGCACGGTCGTTGCAACTCGGAAAGATGAGAAGCTGGCGGGAAAGAAGCTTCTCGTCGTTCGCACTCTCGACCCGGAAACCGGGGAAGAAGAAGCCTATGCGGTCGCCGTCGACACGGTGGGCGCCGGCGTGGGTGAAACCGTTATCTGTGTTTCCGGCAGTTCCGCCCGACTGGCAACCGGGATGAAGGACCACCCGGTCGACACCGCGATTGTTGGAATCGTCGATACCATCAAGCTGGAGAAGCCCGCAACTGCTGCACGAAAGGGATAGGGTTTCGGGTTTTGACGATCCGCGCGGGGGCTGCGCGCGGCAACACGGGTTTCGAAGCAGACTCGAAACTGTGAAACAAAGGCAAGACCCAACTGCACGAAACAACCAGACTTGAAGCGGCACCCGAAACTCGAGATTTGAAACTCCATGAAGCTGGCCCGAGTGATCGGCACCATCGTTTGCACGGTTAAGAACGAAACACTGCAAGGCGAAAAGATTCTCATTCTGAAACCAATTGACCGGCAGGGTCATCCCGTCGGCAAGGCATTCATTGCGCTCGATTCCATCGGTGCGGGGGCTTCTGAGGAAGTGTTTTATACGGGCGGAAAGGAAGCTTCCTTTCCATACCTCCCTTTGGATGTGCCGTCAGACCGCACCATCGTGGGAATCCTCGATCCTTCCAATTTCATCCTCCCGGCTGGAAGTTCGGCCCACGGGGGCCACCGGCGGCGCAGCGGAGAGGCCCAAGCGGAATGATAATCGGAAGAGTCGTCAGCCAGTTGTTTGCGACCCAGAAGAACAAGAAGCTCTTCGGCGCCAAGCTGCTGCTGGTTCAACCCCTGGATCTGAACAACCGGGACAGCGGCGAAGTGATTTTGGCGCTTGATTCGTTGGACTCCGGCGTGGGAGACCGCGTGCTGGTGGTCCTGGAAGGATGGTCGGCCAATCACGCCGCACGCACCTCGGATGCGCCTCTGGATGCGGCTGTCGTGGGGGTTGTGGACCGCGTAGACCTGCAAGAAAGTCCAGATTGACATGAAAGCGACCGTCGTCGTCAAACTTAAAGAAGGAGTGCTGGATCCCCAGGGAGAGACGATTCGGCGCGCGCTGAACAAACTGGGGCACCCGGTGCAGTCAGTCCGGCAAGGCAAGTATTTCGAGTTGGAATTCGATGATCCGCCGGACGCACAAAGACTGGAGGAAATCTCCCGCGCCGTCCTGTCCAATCCCATCATTGAGAACTTTTTCATTGAAGACAACCTTCCGGAGCGGCACGGGGCGCAAAGCCGTGGAGCCAAGAGGGAGAAATGAAAATCGGCGTGGTGATTTTTCCCGGCTCCAACTGCGATCATGACACGTACTACGTCGCCAAGGAGGTATTCGGGCAGGAATGCGTTTTCCTCTGGCACCGGGATCGGACGCTGCCGGAAGTCGACCTCGTCATTCTTCCCGGCGGCTTTTCCTACGGCGATTATCTTCGCTGCGGCGCCATCGCGAAATTTTCCGCAATCATGGACCGCATCAGGCAGTTCGCGGCCGGAGGAGGCCTGGTCCTCGGGATCTGCAACGGCTTTCAGATACTGCAGGAAGCGGGGCTGCTTCCGGGAGTGATGCTGCGAAATCGCGGGCTCAAGTTTATCTGCGACTTTGTCCACATCCGAGTGGAGCGCAATGATCTGCCAGCCACCCTTGGCTGCCGCCAACGGCAGGTGCTGCGCCTTCCCATCGCCCACAACGAGGGAAGCTTCTACGCAGACCCGGAGCTGCTGGCGCGCATTGAAAGCAACCGGCAGGTCCTCTTTCGCTACTGCGATGGGCAAGGCAACGTCAGCGACGAGGCCAATCCGAACGGATCCCTGCACAACATCGCCGGAGTTGCCAACGAGGCCGGGAACGTTTTCGCGCTGATGCCGCATCCCGAGCGGGCCTCGGAAATGGCCCTCGGGTCAGACGACGGCAAGTATCTGTTTCAATCATTGGCGCAGTGGGCGGAGAACCGGATCTCGGCGAGCGCCCAGTGAGGCCCTTCCCCCAAATCTTGCGCGCCTGCCCGTTAGACCATCCCCATGCCGACGACGGAAATTCTTAAACAGCATAATCTGAGCGCCGAGGAATACGGCCGGATCGTGAGTGTTTTGGGCCGCGAGCCCAACCTGACGGAACTGGGTATTTTTTCGGTCATGTGGTCCGAACACTGCAGCTACAAGAGCTCGCGCGCGCACTTGAAAAGGCTCCCCACTCGCGGCCCCCAGGTGATTCAGGGCCCGGGAGAAAATGCCGGAGTTGTCGACCTTGGCAACGGCCTGGCCGTCGCATTCAAGATCGAGTCGCACAACCACCCTTCCTTCATTGAACCGTACCAGGGGGCTGCCACCGGCGTGGGCGGGATCATCCGCGACATCTTCACCATGGGGGCGCGTCCCATCGCGCTGATGAACTCGCTGCATTTTGGAATTCCCTTCGCCGGCGACCGCGGCCCGAAACCTGAAACCCGGGACGGAAAACCCGACGCCCGCCTTTCGAGCAACCAGATGATCCTGGAAGGGGTTGTGGCCGGAATCGCGGGCTATGGCAACTGCATCGGGATTCCCACCGTGGGCGGACAGGTCGTCTTTCACTCCTGCTACGACTCCAACCCGCTGGTCAATGTTTTCTGTCTGGGAACAGCAACCAAGGACGGGATCTTTTACGGACGCGCCACCGGGCCGGACAATCCCGTCATCTATGTGGGCGCCCGGACCGGCCGCGACGGCATTCACGGCGCTACCATGGCGTCGGCGGAGTTTGGCGAGGATTCCAAAGAGAAGCGCCCTACGGTCCAGGTCGGCGACCCGTTTCTGGAGAAACTGCTGCTGGAGGCGTGCCTGGAAGCCATGCAGAGCGGCGCGGTTCTGGGGATTCAGGACATGGGCGCCGCCGGACTCACCTGCTCCACTTGTGAAATGGGGAGCCGAGCCGGGACGGGGATTGAGATTGATCTGGCGCTGGTCCCCCAGCGCGAGCCAGGGATGAGTCCTTACGACATCATGCTCTCGGAATCACAGGAGCGCATGCTGCTGGTTGCGGAGAAAGGGCGGGAGCATGCGGTGCTGGATATCTTTAGAAAATGGGACCTGGAAGCAGTGGTTATCGGCAAAGTCACCTCCGACGGAATGCTGACGGTCCGGGACCAGGGCGCGATCGTCGCACACATTCCCAACCATTCGTTGACCGAAGAGGCGCCGGTTTACACGCGCCCGACGCGGGAGCCGGAACACATTCGAGCCGCGCGGCCGCTGGCGGAGAGTGAGATCCCGCAGCCGCTTGATTACAATTCCCTGGTTCTTGACTTCATTTCCCAGCCGAACCTGTGCAGCCGCCGCTGGATTTTCCGCCAGTATGACCACATGGTGCGCACCAATACCTGTCTGCTCCCAGGTCATGATGCGGCCGTGATCCGAGTCAAAGAGGCCGAAACCCTGGCGCTGGCCATGTCTCTGGATGGAAATCCCCACTACTGCCACCTGAATCCCAGACAGGGGGCGCTGCTTGCCGTGGCCGAGGGCTGCCGCAATCTGGCATGCGTGGGAGCCACGCCTGTGGCTGCAACCAACTGCCTGAATTTTGCCAGTCCGGAGAACCCCGAGGTGATGTGGCAGTTTGTGGAGACCATCGAAGGGATGAAGCAGGGGTGCGAGTATTTTGGAACTCCGATCACAGGTGGTAATGTAAGCTTTTACAACGAGACGGCGGGACGCGGTGTCTATCCGTCTCCGGTGGTTGGCATGGTCGGCACCCTGGATCGCCGGCAGATGGTTTCCGCCGGCCTCAAGGACCCGGGAGACATACTGATACTTCTGGGGGAAACGCGCGCCGAACTGGGCGCCAGTGAATACTCCCGCTTTGTGCTGGGACAGGACCGCGGGCCGGCCCCCGCCATTGATCTGGCCGCCGAGAAAGCGTTGCACGACTTGTTGCGGGTCTTGGCCGCACAGCGCCTGCTCAAGAGCGCCCACGATTGCTCCGACGGCGGCCTGCTCCTGACCTTGCTGGAGAAGACGCTGCTGTCGCAGGATCTTGGCTGCCACGTCACGCTTCAGACCGAGCTCAGGCCGGATGTGTTTCTGTTCAGCGAATCGCAGTCACGGGCCGTGATTTCCTGTGAGAAGAATTCTTTGGAATTGGCGCTCTCTCTATGTCGGCGCATGGACGTTCCCGGCCGTCCGATCGGCGAAGTGGTTCCGCATGCGCTGCGCCTCTCGGCGGCGGGAAAGCTTCTAATAGACATGAAGATTGCGGCGGTGCGCGCCGCGTGGTGCAGCGCCCTGGAAGATGCGTTCCGAGCCTGAGATGACTTCTCCGCCGGACAAGTTCCAAGATCACTGCGGACTCTTCGGAGTTACCAACCACCCGGAAGCGGCGCGCAACGTCTACCTGGGTCTTTACGCCTTGCAGCATCGGGGACAGGAATCCGCCGGCATCGTCACCTCCGACGGCCAGCGCCTGCACCTGGAAAAAGGGATGGGCCTCGTGGCCGATGTTTTCGACGAGCGGAGACTGGCGCGCCTTGGCGGACCGCACGCCACCGGTCATGTCCGATATTCCACCGCGGGAGCGAGTTTTCTGCTGAACGCGCAGCCGATCTTGATTAATGGCTGGCGCGGCCAGATCGCTCTTTCCCACAACGGAAATCTGGTGAACGCCGCGGAACTGCGTTTTCAACTGGAGAACGATGGTTCGATTTTTCAGACCACGTCGGACACCGAGGTGATACTGCATCTGATTGCGCGATCGCGAAAGGAGACGTTTGAAGAAGCGCTGATGGAAGCTCTGCTGGCGGTTCGCGGCGCCTACTCTCTGCTGGTGCAGACGCCGGCCAAGATCTTCGCGGTGCGCGACCCCAACGGATTTCGTCCCCTCAGCATCGGCAGGCTGGGCGAGAGTTGGGTCTTCTCGTCGGAAACCTGCGCGCTGGACCTGATCGGCGCCACGCACGTGCGCGACGTGGAATGCGGCGAGATCGTCAAGTGGAGCCCTGCCAGCGATGCTCTGGAATCCACCATGATTCCGCAGCTGGTCAAGCCATCCCAGTGCATCTTCGAGCACGTTTATTTTGCGCGCCCCGACAGCGTCGTCTTCGGCAAAGGGGTCAACAGCAGCCGCTACCAGATGGGGCGGATCCTGGCGGAGGAAGGGCCGGTGGCCGCCGATCTTGTGGTTCCGGTCCCCGACTCGGGACTGCCGGCGGCCATTGGGTTTTCCGACGCCTCCGGCATACCGTTCAAGTTCGGTTTGATTCGAAATCATTACGTCGGCCGCACGTTCATCGAACCGAAGCAGGCGATCCGCCACTTCGGCGTTAAAATCAAACTGAACCCGGTGGCGGAGATTCTCCGAGGCCAGCGAGTCGTTCTGATTGACGATTCCATCGTTCGCGGGACCACCAGCAAGAAGATCGTGGAAATGGTGCGCGCCGCCGGGGCGCGGGAGGTCCATGTGCGCATCAGCTCGCCGCCCACCATCTCTCCCTGCTATTTTGGAATCGACACTCCGACTAAGAATGAATTGATTGCTTCCAGCCATAGTGTTGCCCAAATTCAGGAATTTTTGCGCTCCGATTCCCTCTACTTTCTGAGCCAGGACGGTCTGAGGCGGGCCGTAGGGGACCGAAGCAACTTTTGCACCGCCTGCTTTACTGAGAAGTATCCGATCCCAATCGAGGCGGATCGCAGCCAGCTCGACCTGTTCCGCAAGGAAACCTGACCCATGGGAGCGTCCATCACTTATGCAGCCGCCGGCGTCAGCATCGAGCGCGCCAACCGGGCCAAGGCAAGCATCCGGCAACTCGCCCGCGGCACTTTCAATCGGCAGGTACTGTCGGAGATCGGCTCTTTTGGCGGCTTGTTTCGGCTTTCCGGCGTGAGCGACCCGGTGCTCGTCTCCAGCATTGATGGAGTCGGAACGAAGCTCAAGGTCGCAGTTGCAGCCGGCCGTCACCGAACGGTCGGCTACGACCTTGTCTGTCACTGCGTCAACGACATCCTGGTGCAGGGAGCGAGGCCGCTGTTTTTCCTTGACTATCTCGCCATGGGCCGCCTGGATCCCGGGGTCGTCAGGGACATCGTCTCGGGTGTGGCCAAGGCGTGCCGTGAAAATCACTGCGCTCTGATTGGCGGCGAAACCGCGGAGATGCCGGGCGTATACCGCGGGCACGACTATGATCTGGCCGGCTGCATCGTCGGAGTGGTGGAACGCGCCAGAATCCTGGACGGATCCGCGGTGCGCGCAGGCGACTTCATTTATGGCCTGCGGTCTTGGGGGCTGCACACCAACGGCTATTCGCTGGCCCGCACCATCTTCTTTGAGCGCTTGAAGCTGACGCCGGACACTCCGGTTCCGCAACTGCGCATGACGGTAGGGCGAGCGTTGTTGCAGCGGCACAAATGCTATCTGGACGATCTGTGGCCTTTGATCCGGCGCAGCGCAATCCATGGGTTGGCCCACATTACCGGAGGCGGAATCACCGGGAATGTTCCCCGCATCCTGCCCGCCGGCCTGAGCGCCCGTATTTTGCGCAATTCGTGGACTCCGCTGCCGGTTTTTTCCTTTATCCAGCAGCAGGGCGACGTTTCATCCGAGGAGATGTATCGGACTTTCAATATGGGGATCGGCATGGTCGTGGTCGTTCCTCCTTCCCACCGCGATGTCGTGGAAAAGTTCTGGCGCTCCCGAAATACAAGGTTCTACCGCGTGGGAGAGATTGTTTTTTCGCGCAGATCGGCCGTGGAGTACGGGTAGTGTCTGCCGCGCATGCGTTGAACTGCTTCTGCCCTCTCAAGCCATGATTCTCGGGATTCTACTCTCCGGGCGCGGGTCCAACTTCGCTTCCATCGCGGAGAACGTGCTGACCGGGAAGCTGCCCTGTGAGATCGGCTGCGTGATCAGCAATGTGGCCGCGGCTCCCGGCCTGGAACGCGCGCGGCAGTGGGGTTTGAATGCCTACTTCCTGGACTCGAAGGGGAAGGAGCGCGCGGCCTTTGACGCCGAAGTGACCCAAAAACTTCGCAGCCACGCAGTGGACTATGTCTGCCTGGCGGGCTACATGCGGCTGCTCAGCCCGGAGTTTGTCAGCGCGTTTCCCAACCGGATTCTGAATATTCACCCATCGCTTCTGCCCGCGTTTCCTGGGCTGCATTCGCAGCGCCAAGCGCTGGAGTACGGGGTTCGATACTCGGGTTGCACCGTCCACTTCGTTGACGCCGGACTGGACACGGGACCGATTATTCTCCAGGTCGTCGTTCCCGTGCTGCCCGACGATGATGAAGAGTCATTATCGGCCCGTATCCTCAGGGAAGAGCACCGAATCTATTCGGAGGCGATTCGGCTTATCGCCGAAGGCAGGGTAGAGGTGGAGGGGCGCTGCGTCCGGATTCGCAGTGGCAAATAATGGGGACAGACGCCAAATTGTTTCCAGCTTGAGCCTGAAATTTTGAGCCGGAGAATTTGGAGTCTGTCCCCGCTCCATTACAATACGCCAGCATGAAACCCGTTCGAGAGCAGTTTGACACCCTGCGCAAGGGCGCTGTGGACATTATCTCCACCGCCGAGATGTTGGCCAAGCTGGAGGATTCGGTGCAGCGGCACCGTCCGCTGACTGTCAAGGTTGGGTTTGACCCCACGGCGCCGGATCTGCACCTGGGGCACACCGTGCTGCTTCGGAAAATGAAGCACTTTCAGGATTTGGGACACCGCGTCGTCTTCCTGATCGGCGACTTTACGGGATTGATCGGCGATCCCACCGGGCGGTCCAGAACGCGACCGCCCCTTTCCGCGGAACAAATTGCCGAAAACGCGGAGACCTACAAACGGCAGGTTTTCAAGATCCTGGATCCGGTTCAGACGGTGGTGGATTTTAACAGCCGCTGGCTCGGCGCCATGACAAGCCAGGAATGGATCAGGCTGTGCGCCAGGTATACGGTCGCGGCGATGCTGAAACGCGATGACTTTTCCCGACGCTACCAGACGGAACAACCTATCAGCATCCATGAACTCCTCTACCCGCTGGCCCAGGCCTATGACAGTGTGGTGCTGAAGGCGGACTTCGAATTGGGCGGGACGGACCAGAAATTCAACCTTCTGGTCGGCCGGGACATCCAGCGCGAATTCGGGATGGAACCGCAGGTAATCCTGACCCTGCCGATCCTGGAAGGGCTGGACGGCGTTGAGAAAATGAGCAAGTCGCTGAACAACTTTGTCTCCATCCAAGAGGATCCCAGGACAATGTACGGCAAGATCATGTCGATTTCCGATCCGCTGATGTTCCGTTACTACGAGCTGTTGACAGACTGCGCGGGCGCCGAACTGGACCAAATGCGCCGCGGCGTGGAGTCCGGACGGTTGCACCCCATGGATCTGAAGCGAAAGCTGGCAGAGCAAATCGTGTCGGACTTTCACGGCCTGCCTGCCGCCCGGGCGGCGGCCGAGTCCTTCACGCGGGAGTTTCAGCAAGGGGAGATTCCTGACTCAATTAAGGAGTTTTTCTTCCGAACCGGGCCGGTTCCGCTCACCGACATCTTGACTGAATCTTCGCTGGCCGAGTCCAAGAGCGACGCGCGCCGCCTGATTCAGGCGGGCGCCGTGTCCGTCGATCAGCACAAAGCCACCGACGTGACGCTCAAACTGCCGAGTGGCAGCTATGTGATCCGCTGCGGCAAGCTGCGCTGGGCTCGCGTCAGCGTGGGCTGACTTTGCAACTAAACGGGTCGCGCCACATCTCTGTTGGAGAGGCCGCCAGGGCGATTTCAAGGGGTCGCGGAATAATAAACTTGGACATTGACATCTGTGCCTGAGCCGGCTAAGATAAAAGATTCCAATAGTTCTTTGACAAATTAGATAGTGCGAGCCAGATAAGCGTCAAAGCTTATCTCCTGAAGATTCCACTTTAAGTAGAACCTTCGGATCAATCACAAAGCGGGGACTGCGGGGCTGCCGGCTGTGTTTCTTCGGCAGTTTCCCTGGTCTTCCGGTCCGGTCTTCCGCCAGGAAGGCCGGGTTTCAATGCATCTTGGGCTTCCGGGCAATTCGAGTAACCGCAGTAACTTGCGGGCAAAAGGTGCCTGGAAGAAAAGTTTAACCTGAGAGTTTGATCCTGGCTCAGAATCAACGCTGGCGGCGTGCCTAACACATGCAAGTCGA
>JACQGG010000143.1 GCA_016199665.1 Acidobacteriota bacterium
AAATGGGTGAACTTAATGGTGACGGCCCGGTCGGTCCGCCGGGCGCCGCTGACTTCGCGCACTTCGTTATACACGACAAACAAGTCGCTGAGGGGATGATGGATGAGATTGAAGCGGATGTTCGAGGTGACTTGTTTCCGGGTGTTGTTGTATTGAACCAGGGCGTTCAGAAATGTGCGGGTGTTGAAAGAGTAATTGAGGCGGGTGCGGAGCAGCCGGTTGGTAAATGCCCCTTCCTTCAAGGTCACGTCGCTGTCGATGTAACTGGCCTGCAGGGACCATCGGTAGCCGCGGCGAAGGATACCGGTGACATCCACCGTCCGGATTTCGCCCGTGTAGTAACTCCCTTTGGAGAACGCCGAGGTAGCCGAGAGCATCTGGCTCGGGTCTGAAAACGTTTCCAGAGACCAATAGCCATAATGATATGGACCGGGTTGGAGAAACACGCCGGGGCCGATCTCAGAACGCTGGACCAGCCGATCGAAGACAGGAGCGAAGTACACTTCAACGACGCCCCCATTGTGGAAGTGAACTTCCAGCAGACCGTAATGGCCTTCCTTGTAGACCGTCCGCCCCTGGTCATCCATGACGTAGAAGAAGCGATAGTGGGGGGAGATCTCCCGGATCAGACGATTCCGTGGCGGGCGCGGATGGAGTTCACCGATATACCGGTAGCTTTGAGATTCTTTCCACTGGGTAATCCCCCTGAATCCCATCTCCGGATTGAAATTCCGCTGCATGTTGGAGTAGATGCCCTGGAGTCGAACCAGATTATCGCGCCACTGAACCGTGATCTTGTCGGCGCGGTCGTGGCCGGACACTCCGTCTGTCTTCGATTTTGCGATGAATCCGTTGACGCTGAAGTTCTGCCCAAAGCGAAAATTGGCGTCAGCGCCCCAGGCGCGGTTGAAATCCGCTCCGCCGACAGAGCTCCGGTTGAGGAAGATCGCTCCGATGTCAGAATTGGCCAGTATGTCCCGCTTGACACGCACCACGCCGAAGTTGTTGCCCGGCTGGCTATCGTCTCCCCTGGTTGCCGGGTCGTCCTCGACCTCCTGGGTCTGCATATTGAGGAAGCCGAGACTGAAGGCCCCCACTCGGCCCGACAGCCGGGACCCTCCCCAGATCCCAATGGGCTCTCCCTGGCGGGGATGCCCTTCGGGAAACAGCCCAATGCGGCGGCT
This sequence comes from Acidobacteriota bacterium, assembly GCA_016199665.1. Classification (GTDB taxonomy): domain Bacteria; phylum Acidobacteriota; class UBA6911; order JACQSX01; family JACQSX01; genus JACQSX01. Next base: position 1,185 of record JACQGG010000143.1, read on the forward strand.
GAAGAAGAGCTGTGTTTCCTTGGATCGGTTCGGACCCCGCTCAAACGGGAGGTCCCCGAACTGAAAGATTCCGGAATTCTCCAGGAAAAACTCCCGTTTCTCCGGAAAGAAAAGCGGGAATCGGGTCAGATTGATCTGCTGCTCGTCCACCTCAACCTGAGAGAAGTCCGTATTGAAAGTGAGGTCAAGCGTCAGGCTGGGGGTGAGGCTGTACTTGGCGTCCACGCCGCCGTCTGGATCAAATTCAAAGTTTTGCCGGGCAAATTTCCTGAAGTCGGCGACTAAGAACGGCTTGATTCTCAAATTTCGACCCCGCTCGATTCCTTCCAGGCCCCTTAACTCCCCGGCAAGGGAAAGCCGTGTAATGTCATATCGGCGGGGGATGGGCGCCCAGTAATCCTGCTCATTCTTACGGCGAATCCGGCGGGAGAAGTTGATTTTCCAGACCCGCTCCGTCCGGTTTGCGTCAAAGCTGAGACTCTTGAATGGGATCACAATCTCGGCCGCCCAGCCGTCTCCATTCCTTTGCGCCCGCACATCCCACACCGTGTCCCAGTCTGCGTTTACGTTGCGCCCCTCGTCGCTCACCTGAGCATCGCGTTTAGCCCCCTCCGGGTTGATTACAAACAGATAGCCGTTTCGCCCGTCCTGGAACGTATCCAGAATCATTTCAAAACTGTCCGTGTTGAGCGGATCAAAATCCTCTTTGAGGGAATTTACCAGAATCCCATTCGGTTGCGACTCGTAGCAGTAAACTCCAACATAAAGGTTCTCGCTGTCGTAAAGGAGTTTGGCCTCGGTCTGCTCGGTGGCTGCCTCTCCTTCGTAAGGTTCCGCCTGGAGGAAGTGATTGGCCGATTCAGCATCGCGCCACGCTTCATCATTCAAGATACCGTCGATCTGGATGGGAGAGGAGACCCGAGCCGCAAGGATCGTCTTGCTCTGAAAAGCACCGCTGGTATTGGACGGAGCCTGCCCGCTCAGCAATGACCTCCCGAACGGAAAGATCAGGAAAACCCAGCAGAGCCATCGGCACATGTTCTTTTCCTGATTGGCCAGCCGGTTTTCTCGCTTCCCCACCCAGGTCATCCTCTGAACCCCGGCCCCCTCTGCACCGCTCACTCCCGCCCGGCTGGCTTGATGGCGTTCTATGGCTGTCGGTCCAGGTCCTGGGACTGCGCTCCCTTCGGTCGCAGGCCCTGTCCGAGGGCCCGTCTGGACACGACCAAAACCTATGAAGAATCCAGGCTCCGGTGAAGAATCCAGGCTCCGGGGTGCAGAGTACAGACAATTCAACTTGCCTGTCAACCTGCGATGAAGGAAGATATCGGGCGCCTAACCTTGCTCTGGGCAGCTACGAGGTACAGGCGCAGCTTGCGGGATTTCGAACCGGAGTGAGAAGCGGCATCACGCTGACGGTCGGTCGGGAGGCGATTGTTGAAATCACATTGGGGGTAGGAGAACTCACGGAGAAAGTGGTTGTCAGCGGTGAAGCTCCTCTGGTGGAGACCACCAGCGCAAGCGTATCCGGTTTGATCGATGAAAAGACCATCCAGGATCTGCCTCTGAATGGTCGCAGCTTGGAGCAACTCATTCAGTTTCAGCCGGGAGTTACTTTATCTCGAGCCGCCGGGGGCGGAGGCGCCACCGGGGGAACCGTTTCTCTCAATGGGACTGCGAATGTCAATGTCGGCGGCGCGCGCATTTATCAGAACAGCTACCTGTTGGACAACACCGATGTGAATGACACTCTCAGTTACACTCCCGGCAGCGTGGCCGGGAATTTTCTGGGGGTGGATGCCATACGGGAATACAAAGTACTGGTGAACAGCTACAGCGCCGAATATGGGCGCGCTGCCGGGGGCATCGTCAGCGCCGTGACGCGGTCCGGAACCAACGAGGTGCATGGCTCGGCCTTTGAATTTTATCGCAACAGCACGATGGATGCCCGGAACTTTTTTGATCCAAAAAGCGACCCCCCTCCGTTCTGGCGCCACCACTTTGGATTCACCTTGGGAGGCCCGGTCAGGAAAAATCAAACATTTTTCTTCGGCAACTATGAAGGACTGCGAGAGGACTTAAGCACGACTCAAGTCACCAACGTTCCAACGGCCGCGGCCCGCCAGGGTGTCTTGCCTACGCGAACGGTTCAGGTACATCCGGCCATAAGACCTTATCTGGCGCTGCTGGCTCTTCCCAACGGACGCGACAATGGAGACGGCAGCGCCCAGTTTCTGGGCGCCGGCAACAAGAAAACCCATGAAGACTACTTCATGCTCCGGATCGATCACAATCTTTCCAGCGCGCATTCCCTCTTTGGCCGTTATACGCTGGATGACACCGATATCTACGATCCCCAGGCCATGGGGAACTTTGCCTCGACCCCCCGGTCGCGAAACCAGTATTTCACCCTCGAGGAAAAAACGATCGTCTCGCAGGCCCTGCTCAACACGCTGCGCTTTGGGCTGAACCGCTCGGTTTCTTCGTTTCATTGTTCCCAGCTCGTTGACATCCCCTCCACTCTGGACATAGTGCCGGGAAGGTCCTTTGGCACCGGCGGACAGATGACCATCACCGGAATTGCAACGCTGGGAAGCTGCAACCTTATCCGAGACTATCACCTGAACGTATATGAGTACTCCGAGGATCTCAATTACGCGCACGGCCGGCATTCGATGAAGACCGGCGCGCTGGTCAAGAATCTGCGCAGCAACCAGACATCCTGGGCCAGTTATTCCGGCGAATACTCGTTTTCGGGCCTGCAGAACTTTCTGCTCGGGGTCCCAAGACTCTATCGCGCGCTTTTTCCCGGCGCCGATCCGGTCCGTACCTGGAGACAAACTTTGTATGGCTTTTACTACCAGGATGATTTCAAGGTCAAGTCCAACTTGAACTTGAACCTGGGTCTCCGGTACGAATTTATCACGGCTCCTATAGAAGTGTTTGGCCGGTCGGCGCGTCTGCTGAACGACCTGGATGCCCAAACCACTGTGTTGGGACGCGGAGCTTTTGTCGAGACGTCCAAGAAAGGCTTCCAGCCCCGGATCGGGTTTGCCTGGGATCCGTTCAAAAATGGCAAGACCGCAGTTCGCGGAGGGATTGGAACGTTTGTGGAACCCATACTGCCTTTTGTCTATGCGTTTGTGGCCGGGGCGCGGCAGCCTCCCTTCTACCGGCGCGCCAGCATCACCGATCCCCCTTTTCCCAATGCCTATGACATTATGCGCACCAGCGATGCAAACAGGTTTGCTGAAATTACCCTCAACAATTTGAGCCCTACCACCAGTCCCTACACCATCCGGTATAGCTTGGATATCCAGCGACAGCTTGCGCCAAGCCTTGTTTTCAATGTCGGTTACGTTGGATCTTCAGGACTGCACCTGTATAGGACTTCAGACCACAATACCGCGATTCCCCAGATCCAGTCCGACGGGCGCAAGTTTTTCCCAGCGGGGTCCGTGAGAAGAAATCCGTTCATCGGCGAGCATTTGAACATCACGACCGATTCACGCTCGTTGTACAACTCCATGGTGCTGAGTCTGAACAAACGGTTCACCGGCGGAGCTCGGTTTCAAGTCTCATACACTTGGGCGAAAATGATGGATGATTCGTCGGCGTTTGCGGCTCCTGAAACCTCCGGGAGCGCCCGCAACAACATGGACCCGGAGGATAAGAAGCGCGATTACAGCCTTTCGAGCCAGCATGTAGGACAGAACTTTCTCTTCAACGCCAACTATGAATTGCCGTTTGGCAAAGGCGCCACCGGCTGGGGCAGGCTGGCGGCCGGTTGGGAAATGAGCGGCATCATGACGCTTGCCACCGGCGTCCCGATCAATGTCGAGCTGGATTTCAATCGGGCTCGCGACGCGCAGAGCATCACCAACTACTTCAACCAGCGACCCGATCTGGCGCCCGGGCGGAGCAGCAATCCTGTCCTGGGGGGACCGGAGCAGTACATCGACCCGGCGGCCTTTCAGCTCCAGCCGGCCGGCTTTTACGGCAATCTGGGAAGGAACACCGTTCTGGGCCCAGGCTATGTCAACACCGATTTTTCACTGCTGAAAAATACCCGGGTTACCGAAGGCAGAAACCTGCAGTTCCGGGCTGAGTTTTTCAACGTGATCAATCATGCCAACTTTGGCGCCCCGGATCATACGCTTTTCTCGGACGCCACGGGCAGACCTCGAGCGACCTTTGGAAGGATCACCAGCACCATAAGCAGGGCGCGGCAGATCCAGTTGGCGTTGAAGTTTATCTTCTGAGGGTGGGCAGCGCTGAATCGTGCGATTAGAAAAGATTGTGATGTTGCGCGGCCGTGGGACGCGAAACCGATTTTTCCGGAGGGAGTTTATATGAGTCACAAAGGGTTGAGACCTTGGTTCCTTCTAATGGCTCTGTTGGCTTACCCAGGAGCGGACTTGCCGGGTCATTCCATGCTGCTGGCGCAAGCGGATCTGCCGCCGGAAGTGTTGGCTTACGCGGACATGATCCTGTACAACGGAAAGGTGTTGACGGTGGACGAGAAATTCACCATTGCTCAGGCCGTCGCGGTGCGCGACGGGAAGTTTATGGCGATTGGGGACACCAACCGAATCCTGAAAATGGCGGGTCCTGGAACCGTTCGGATTGACTTGAAAGGAGGCGCCGTCACCCCGGGTTTTATCGAATCGCACGGGGCCGGGGCGCAAGGGAGTCAAGGGGCGGGCGGGCCCGCTTACATGCCGAACCGGACGAGCACGCGATGCGAAGCGCTGGATGACTGCCTGCGGGCCATTAAAGCATGGGCAGCCAAAGTCCCTCCCGGAGAGTGGATTTTCATGAACGTTTTCCGCACCGCAGCCGCCTATCACCTCACCCTGCCACTGCTGGACGAAGCAGCCCCCAATGGACCGTTATTGGTGACAATGGACAATACAACCGGATTTGTAAACAGCAAAGCCCTTGCCACGATGAAGGACTATATGTCCGACGAATACGTCCTGTCGGGGATCTTCACCGACAAGGATGGAAAGCCGAACGGCCGGATCGCCGGCGCCGCGTATGGAGTCCTTACCTATGAAATCATCCCCTGGCCGGACGCTGACCGCATGGAAAGAATGATTCAGAGGGAGATCACTAAAGAGCGGTTCCTGAATCGAATCGGGCTCACTGTGTATAACACGCGCCAAGGTGGATTGCCGATCACCATCCTGAGGGAAATTCAAAGGCGGGGCCAGGCCCCGATGCGGATTCGCGTCACCAGCGAATTGGCCCGGCTGAACCCTCGGACTGAAGGATATCTGAAACGGGTCGGCAACTTGATGGATGTCGGGGACGAATGGTTCAAGATCGCCAACATGACCATCAGTTCAATTGATAGTAACGCGCACAACGCCGGTATGCTGTCACGCAAGCCGATGCTGGCAACGGAGTCCTGGTACGCTTTTGGGCCTTACGGCCAGAACAAATTTAGGGAGCAGGTAAAGGAGGGGCTGGACTGGAAGAAATACAGCGACTACGACAATGCTGTGGTGGCCGCAAGATATGGCTGGAATGTCACCGACTTGCACGTTAAAGGGGACGGCGGAGTGGAACTGATGCTGGAAGTTTTTGACAAGATCAACCAGACGAGCCCCATCAAAGGCAGACGCTTTGGCATGGCTCATGGAATTATGCGACCTCCCGATCTGGCCAAAAGGCTGGCGGAGTACGACACGATCCATGCGATCAACCCCTCGTTTGTCTTTCGCGGCGACCAGTATTCGGGATTCTTGGAGCGGCAGTATGGCGCGGACGCGGTTGCCGGTATGTCGCCGATACGCGGTTTGATCGATGCCGGCTTAAAACCGGTTATGGAGGTCACCCGGGTTGCGCCCATCATCAACACGGGAGGCGTCTATGGAGGAAGTCTGGAGAAATCAAACTTCTTCCTCGAGTCGATGCAGCTTTTTATAACCCGCAAGAACGACACATCGGGGAAAGTTTATGGGCCTAATGAAAAGGCTACGCGGGAAGAAGTTCTGCGAATGGCCACGTCGTGGGGAGTTCGTTTTACCGGCGATGAGAAGATTCTGGGGACCATCGAGCCGGGAAAACTCGCCGATATGGTGGTGCTGGATGGAGATTACATGACGGTGGCCGAGGATAAGATTTCCACCCTCAATATTTTGAAAGTAATCGTGGGCGGAAAAGTCACCTATGATAGAGATCGGGATGAGCCGTACTTTCAAGACATCCTCAAGACGATGAGAGCGCCCCGCCAACGCCAGGAAGAAGAGATGTAGACGGGCTGATTCTGGGCGTTGATGAAATACGAGACTTAGGGTCTGTTAAGAGTTAAGAAATGAACATTTGCACTTTCCTGCTGGTCCCCAGGCGCGCTGGCTAGGCGCGAGCGAATCACAGCCCTGTCGCCGCTTCCGTCTCAATCCTTGGTTGTCTCAGCAGTCCGGTTTGGCCCAGGGCTGTTTGGTGCAGTTCCGCTGGTGTCTTTAGCAAAGCCATCGCCGGGGGAAGAGGAGAGTGTGGAGTGAGGGAATCGCACGGGCGCGGTTGTGAGGATTGTCTGGAGCCACCGCTGCGCCGCTCGCTGATGCTCGCGCTACCGGCTCAGCCAGTCGTGTTCAGCCGCTCAGGCGATAGATCCCCGGGAACCCATCAAACCCGGCATCAAATCGGGATGTTCGAGTCAATAAAGATCACCCTTTCCTCTGGCCGCCGTGTCCCTGTTCAATCTCGGCAAGCATTTGATCGATGTCACTGGCTGGAAAATTGTGGCGGCTGGCGGCGCCGACTACTTCGAGTTTCTTAGCCGTGTTTCCCAGAGGTTCGCGACGGCGCGCTGCCCGAAGGGCCTGGCGGACCCACTCGGCCACGGTCATCCGTTGCGCTCGGGCGATGCGCCCGATTTCCCGAAGCTCCCGCTCTTCCAAAAGCACTTGCAGCCGTTTGCTCATGTCAAGAGTCTAGTTGACTCATGGTCATGAGTCAACCCTCCCTTTTGCTTGCGCAGGTGTTCGGCGAGCTTCTCTGTGTATTTTTGGATCAGTTTGCTGTAAAGTCACCCCATTCTGCGCTGGTCGCTGGCTGCAGGAAGGGGAGCATGTGTAATTCCACGTTCCTTGTTTGAGCAAAACTTGGAGTCCTTTCATTTTTCTGACGCAATGTCAGCAAGTCGTGAAGCTGCGGTACGGCGGGCGTCAGAGTGCGTAAACCCCCGCTCTTGTGTCCCCCAGGTGATTTTATGCTGACACTAAGGAGGATCATTTTTCTTGCAATATTGCCGCTTGCCCTCTTTTCATCGCTCCCAGCTCAGGAACTTCGTGTGCCCGGATACGAAGGGCGGCCGGTCATGGAAGCCGTCCGGCTGATCAGAGACGAGTCGATTGTCCTGGACGGGCGCCTCGACGAGCCGGTTTGGCAGCGCGCCCGGCCTGCCACTGATTTCATACAGTTGGATCCGAAAAACGGCGCTCCTGCGACCGAGCAAACCGAGGTGCGCATTGTGTTTGATCGGAACAACCTTTATATGGGAGTGCTCTGCCTGGATTCTGAGCCGGACAAGCTTTTGGGAAACACCATGCAAAGGGACGCTTTCCTGTCCGCCGACGACCGATTCAATTGGTCGTTTGATACTCTTCTGGATGGACGCACCGGCTATTACTTTGAGACGAATCCCTCCGGAGCCATGGGCGACGGCCTGATCGTGGGGTCGGATACCGCCACCGCCGTCGTCACCGGCTTTGGAGGAAGCGGGCCGAGGGAGTGGGATGGCGTCTGGAATGCTCGGGTGCGGCGCAGCCAGATTGGCTGGACCATCGAGGTGCAGATCTCTTTTCGAACTTTCAATTTCAATCCCAACGCTCCCGCCTGGGGGGTCAACTTCCAGCGCACGGTCAGGCGCAAGAACGAAGAAAGTCTCTGGACGGGCTGGGGACGCAATCAAGGCGTGCGCCGCCCCTCCAGCTTCGGTCTCTTGACGGGCATCAAGGAGGTCAGCCAGGGAGTCGGACTGGACATCCGGCCTTACGCCATCGTGAAGCAAAAGGAAGCGCCCGCACGCAACCTTTCCTCGGATTGGGATGGCGACGCGGGAGTCGACTTTTTCTACAGCCTGACGCCCGTGCTGCGGGCCAATTTTACCGTCAACACAGATTTTGCCGAGACGGAAGTAGACCAGCGGCTTGTCAACCTCGATCGGTTTCCCCTTTTCTATCCGGAAAAGCGAGCGTTTTTCCTGGAGGGAGCGGGTTTTTTCAGCTTCTCTCGCGAGCCCAATAACGCGGTGCTTCCGTTCTTCAGCCGCCGCATCGGCCTGGACGAGCGAGGCCAGCCCCGTTCCATCCAGTTTGGCTTGAAACTGACGGGTCAGGCAGGCAGGCAAGATCTGGGAGTCTTGCAGGTTCGAACCTCCTCGGATGACACGCGGCGGGACTTGGCGCTGCCCGGGGACGATTTTACCGTGGTCCGGGTGAAGCGGCGGATGCTGCGTCAGTCTTATTTCGGTGGGATCTACACCCGCCGCTCCCTGCGAACCGGCGACAATGCGGCGGATCTGCATACGGCGGGCATCGACTTCCAGTTGGCCACCACACGCTTTGGCGGATCCCAGAATCTGGAATTCAGCGGTTTTTACCTTAGAAACAACACACCCGGAAAAAAGGGCGAAGGGGCGGCGTACGGTCTGCGACTGGATTATCCCAATGATCCCTGGAGCGGGAGCCTTGCTTACCGCGAGCTGCAGATGGACTACGATCCCGCCGTCGGCTTCAGGGAGCGCAACAACTATCGCCGCCTGAACCTGGTCACCGCTTTCGGCCCGCGGCCGAAAAACCACCCTTGGATCCGGCGCGTGTTCTTTCAAAGCAACCTGGAATTGCTGGCAGATACAGACGGCAGGCTGGTCACACGCAAGTGGGATATCACGGCTTTGGATGCCAGTTTTCACACGGGCGACGGCCTGCAGATCAAGGTGGTGCCCGACAGGGAACGACTGGAGCGGAACTTTACCATCAGCCGCGGAATTGTGCTGCCGGCTGGAAACCGCTATTCTTTTACACGCTACTCGGCCCAGTTGACGACCACAGCGCGTCGGATGCTTGCCGTCACTGCCCTTTACGGCCGGGGCGGCTTCTTTTCCGGAGACCGGCGTGAATTTTCCGTCAATCTGGGCATCCGGCCCCGACCGGGCATTGTCATCGCGATCAATCCCATATGGAACCGTGTCGAGCTCAAGGAGGGAAAATTCTCCACCGCGGCCTGGAACACGTCGTTTAATGTCCAGTTCAATCCCTGGATCTCAGTCACCAACAACGTCCAGTACGACTCGGTAAGCCGGATCGCCAGCTGGCAGTCCCGTTTTCGATGGATTCTTCGCCCCGGCAACGATCTTTACTTCGTCTACCTTCACAACTGGCTGGATAATCCCGTGCTGGGCCTGAGTACGGCCGACCGGCAGGGGACTGTCAAGTTTGTCTACACGCAGCGGTTCTGAAACCGCGCTGCTTTCCGTCGCAAGAATTATTTTTTGGCTCACTGCCGAGGCTTCGCGCGGCGTAGCCGCAACCCGAGATCTTGTTCTGAACGCCAGTGGATCCGCCCTGAACGCAGAGACGCAGAGGTCGCAGAGAATGCGCGGAGGTCTTTTCTCTGCGCTGCCTCTGCGGTAGAAAAACTTTGCAGAAAAACAAGAGGTTGCCAATTTGCTACGCCGAAGGCGCGGAGCCTGCCTGGTTAAGTCAGAATTGTTTTTCCTCTCTCGAGTGATCGCGGACTTCTTCTTCGATCAGCTTCCAAATCCTGTCCACATGGGAGGTAAATTGCGGCGTCCGCTTGACCTCCAGGCTTCGAGGACGGGGCAGATCCACTGAAATCGTCTCCTTGATCCGCCCGGGACGGTGTCGAAGCACGATAATCCTGTCGGCCAGATACACGGCCTCTTCAATTTGATGAGTGACAAACAGGACCGTCTTGCGCTTGCTGTTCCAGATCCGCAGCAGCTCCGCCTGCATGATCTCGCGAGTCTGTGCATCCAGAGCGGCAAAGGGTTCGTCCATAAGGAGCAGTTCCGGATCCACCGCCAACGCCCGGGCCAGATTGACGCGTTGGCGCATCCCTCCGGAAAGCTGCCGGGGATAATAGCGCTCGAACCCCTGGAGCCCCACGAGTTTCAATAGAGAAGAGACGCTTTCGCGATGCGATTCCGTCGTCCATCCATTGACTTCCAGTCCGACAAAGGCATTACTCCAGACGTTTCTCCATGGCAGCAGTGAATCCGCCTGAAACACAAATCCCCGCTGCGCTCCCGGCCTGTCGATGACTTTGCCGTTGACCCGGACCTCTCCCTGGTCGGCCGGGATCAGTCCGTGCACCAGGCGCACAAAGGTCGTCTTGCCGCAGCCGCTGGGACCGACAATAGCGACAAATTCACCTTCGCTCACCTCCAGGGTGATGTCTTCAAGAACCTGCAACTCCCCCAGCCGCTTCCAGACATGGGAGACTACCAGCTTGGCCGCCATGGAATGCTCCTAACCCAAGTTCGTCACCGAACCGCGACCGGCAGGGA
>JACQGG010000152.1 GCA_016199665.1 Acidobacteriota bacterium
GTTTTCGCACGTCTCGGCTCCCAAAAGTTTGTCCCAAACCGCGATATTGGTCGCGGAAATATTACTTGACTCGAATAAAAAAAGTTTATCACCGCAGCCCATCGGCGGCAAGAGAAATGTGGCGGGAAGGCCCCAACAGGCGCACTGTTGGCGGTTCAAGATCTGAAGGACCCCGCACTTACCGCATTTGTCGTTGACATCACGGCGCCCCTGGTGTATCAAGGTACTCATAGAATTAAAGAATAGTCCAAGTCATCGGATGGGGGAGGGGTGATGTACGTCGCAACTGCAAGATCCGCGCGGAATTGGGATCGCTGTCGCAGCGCTGAGCGCCTCAATCCTTCTCATCGCCTTTCCAGGAGAGCACGTATGAAACACAGAGAGAGAGTCTTTTCGCTGCTTCTGACCCTTGGCCTTTTGCTTTCCGGGTGGACCTCGGTTCGTGCACAGCAGAATATTTCACCCGAGATCGTCAGCTACGCGGAATGGGTATTTCATAACGGCAAGGTCTTGACGGTGGACGAGAAATTCACGGTGGCGGAGGCTGTGGCCGTCCGCCAGGGAAAAATTCTGGCGGTCGGAGAAAACAATCGGATCCTTAGGATGGCCGGTCCTGCCACCCGGAAGGTTGACTTGCAGGGCAAGACGCTGATTCCAGGCCTGGTGGAGCTGCACACGGGCTTCTTCCTAACCCAGGGTCCCGGCAGCCCGCGAGGATTTGATGGTCCCACGGTGGAGTTCACAACCCTGGAGAAGGGACTCGAGGGAATCAAGAAAGTCGCGGAGACGAAGAAGGCGGGGGAGTGGGTTCATATTTACTCCCCTAATAACACCAATGTCGTCAGGCTGACGTTGGATACCCTGGACACCATCGTCCCCAACAATCCCCTCTTCATAAGTCCTCACAGCTCCAACAAGGCCATCATCAACAGCCAGACGCTGAAGCTGCTCCCCGAAAGCATCAAGACCACTCCGGGCTACATGACCGACAAGGACGGGAAATTTACCGGCTGGCTTATTGGACACGCCAGCGGCGTGCTGCGCTACGAAGTCGTTCCTTGGCCGGACCTGGACAAGCTCGTTCCCCGGCAGGAGCAGTTGTTGAGGTACGCGGCCAGTTGGGGGCTGACGACCCTGGGCGGGCGCTTCAACGGCATGTCGCTGTCCATGGTGAGGAAGCTTCAGGAACGGGGACAACTGCCCGTCCGGGTGCGCGCCGTCCTGGAGTTACAGATGAACCCAAACCTGGAAGGTCTGCTGAAACGCGTCGGCAACCTTACCGATCTTGGAAATGAGTGGTTTCGCATCACCGGGGGGACCGTGGTGCCCCCGGACAGCAACATCAATCTGGGCTCGGCCTACACCCTCAAACCCAAGCTCGGCAAAATGCCCCGCGACACCTACGGGGATCATGGGATGTACGCCTGGGCCGAGATCACCGGCTCGTACGACCCCTCGGACTGGAAGAAACAAGAAGACTGGTGGCGTAAGAACAGCGACTATACTGCGGTTATTCTGGCCAACCGGTATGGTTGGAACATCACTGAAATCCACTCCCAGGGTGACGGATCGTTTGAAGAGCTGCTGCGGGCTTTCGACGAAGCCGACAAAGAAAATCCACTCGCCGGGCGTCGTTTTGGGGCGGTGCATAACTCCATTCGCAATACGGATCAAATCCAGCGAGCTGCCAAATACGACCTGCAGTTGTCCATCGGCATGGCAGGCCTCTTTCTCACCAAGAACACAGCGGAGATTCAAAGAGTTCAATATGGCGCCGATGCGGTGCATCGCATGCTGCCGGTCAAGAGCCTGATCGAAGCGGGTCTGAAGCCTTCGCTGGAGCATCCGTTTGCAGCAGAGCGCTATCCTAACGCTTACATGGCGCTGATTGAAAAACTGGTCACCCGGGAAAACGAACAGACCGGCCAGGTATGGGGACCCGACGAAAAAATTACTCGGGAGCAGGCGCTGCGAATGGCCACGATCTGGCCGGCCCGTTATCACAAGAGCGAGAACGAAGTGGGATCCATAGAGCCGGGTAAACTGGCGGATCTTGTTGTGCTCGGAGGCGATTTTCTGCGCGTCCGGGACCGCGACATCTCAGAAGTACCGGTTCTCGTGACCGTTGTGGGCGGCAAAGTCGCCTACGATCGCGATGGATTGCTCGGCGACAAGCTTGTCCCGGTTGGGGTGGAGCTGGAAGAACAGTAGGTCTGGCCACTCATCCCTGACAAACAGGGCGCGGGTTGGAGAGACAGCGAGAATCGGACCACCGGAAACGGACCATTAAGTGGTGACTCCGCTTTTTCTGCATTATGTAGCGTGTTCAATGGGGCTGGGCAAGGGAACTGAAATCCCAAGGCCGTCCCGGAATCTGCGAGGGGGGACTGTGCAAAAAGTGAGATGGATCCATGTCGTAACGGTACTGCTGGCAATTTGGCTGGGATCGCCGGCCTACGCTCAGGTGACAACCGCCACGATTTTCGGAACAGTCCGAGATGAGGGGGGAGGGGTCATGCCCGGAGTGAGCGTCACGGCGTTGCACGTGGAGACGGGGGCCGAGCGCAACGCGATTAGCGACGATGCGGGACGCTACCGTCTGTCGGGTTTGGAACTGGGGATGTATCAGGTGCGGGCTGAGTTGAGCGGGTTCAGGCGCGAGTTGCGAAGCGGCATCGTGCTGACCCTGGGGCGGGAAGCTGCGGTGGATTTCGCGTTAAATGTTGGGGAAATCACGGAACAGGTGACGGTGACCGGGGAAGCCTCGCTGGTGGACACTTCCAGCGCCACCCTCGGGGGACTGGTCAGCGAGGACCGAATTAAAGACCTCCCGCTCAATGGCCGAAGTTTTCAGCAACTGGCCCTGTTGCAGCCCGGGGTCATAATGGCGACCAAGTCAACCGGAAGTTTGCTGTTTCAAGGCAAAGGGACGCGGCTGTCCGCCAGCGGAGCCAAGCCGTCCTTCAATGTTTTCCTTTTGGACGGGGTGGAGATGAACGATGCCACCGACAACAGCGGGGCAAGCGCAGCGGGGCAGATGCTGGGAGTGGAGGGCATCCGGGAATTTCGGGTGCTCACCAGCAACATTAGCGCCGAGTACGGCAGAGGCGCAGGAGCGCTGGTGAGCGCGGTAACCAAGTCTGGAACCAACACTTTTCATGGCAGCGTCTATGAGTTTCACCGCAACAGCGCCCTGGACGCGCGCAATTTTTTTGACAGAAACAAGCCTTCGTTTCGACGCCACCAGTTTGGTTTTGAAGTGGACGGCCCTCTCCGGAAGGACGTGACGTTTTTCATGGTGAATTACGAAGGGCTTCGCGAAGGATTGGGGAGAACCCTGGTCAATTTTGTTCCCGATGCCGATGCGCGCAGAGGAAGCTTGCCGGGCCGGCAGCCCTTTCCGGTTCACTCTTCGGTGGCGCCTTTTCTGGCGGTCTATCCGCTGCCCAATGGGCTGCTGCTGGGGAATGGGACGGGCATTTATACTTTCAGCAATACGGACACCAGCAACGCGAACTTTTTCATGGTCAAAGGAGACCACCGGTTCTCCAATTCCGACTCCCTTGCCGTTCGCTACCGTCTGGATGACGCCGACGTGGTAAGCACCGCCGATTCCATCTTTGACGGCCTGGCTGTGACCCGTTCGTACAACGCTCTGATTGAGGAGAAAAGGATCTTCACGTCCAATCTCCTGAACATTGCACGCGTCGGTTTTAATCGCCCCATCACGCAGGAAGACGGAAAACCCCGCATCAATCTGAATCCTTCTCTGATGCCGATCCCGGGAAGCGGGCTGTTCTGGGGCCAGATTGCAGTCGCGGGGCTGTCGACAACCGGTCAGGCGGAGTTGCAGCAGGTACTTCACAATGCGTATCAGCTCTCCGACGACCTGCTTTACAACTGGGGCAACCATAGCCTGAAGGCGGGGGCCCTCTTCAGATTCGTCAAGTATCGCCGGGATACTCGCGTGCGTGTCGGAGGGCGCTGGGAATTCCCTTCGCTGTTTGATTTTTTGACAAACCAACCCAGTCTGCTGGAGACGGTGCGCCCTCCTTTTGACACGGTGCGAAACGTGCGCCAGAACCTGTACGGGTTTTATTTCCAGGATGATCTGCGGATAGCGCCCCGTTTCACCTTGAATCTAGGGATACGATATGAGACGGTGACCGTCCCGTACGAGGTAGAAGGCAAGATGAACAACTTGCGCGGTCTGACCGACCCGGCAGTCACCGCGGGGAAGCCCCTTTACCAGCCGACCCGGCTCAATTTTGCTCCCCGCGTGGGCTTCGCCTGGGATCTCTTTGGGGATTCCCGCACCGCTTTGCGGGGCGGCTTTGGGATGTTCCACAACCAGATTACGACCCGAATGTGGGACATCAACTTTTCTAATGCCGTGGGCTTCCGGACCCAGATCCAGCTCACCAGCCCTCCTTTTCCGGTCACCTCGTTGGATCAGCTCCAGAGAGGGACCGAAGGCGCGATCCGACTCAACATATTTCAGTATGAGCATGTGAAGACCCCTTATGTGATGCAGTGGAATTTGACGCTGGAAAGAGAACTGGTTCCCAACACAGTGGCCATGGTCGCCTATGTCGGTTCCAGGGGTGTGAACCTTGGGCTAAACAGCGATCCCAACATTCCGGTTTCTCCCCAGATTGTCGACGGCAGAAAGTTCTTTGCCGCGGGTTTACCCAAGCTGAATCCCCGCTTTGGTCCGATGACGTTAACGGCGACGGTAGGCGACTCGTTCTATCACTCCGTGCGCTTGTCCCTGACTCGCCGTCTGGCGGAGGGTCTCCAGTTTCAGGCCAGTTATACCCATTCCAAAGCCATAGACGATTTCAAGGATGTTAAAGCCCTCGGCTTCGGAGGAAGCCCCAACAGTGTCCAGGATCCTTTTGACCGGCGGGGGGATCGGGGTTTGTCGGAAATCGACGTCAGGAACAACTTTGTGGCCAATTGGTCTTACGCTCTCCCCTTTTCCAAGGCAGCCAGACCCTGGGTGAACCAACTGGCAGCAGGCTGGAGGCTCAATGGCATTGTGACGTTGGCCGACGGCGCTCCGTTTAGCGTGCGCGTGCCATTCGACCGCGCCAGAACAGGCTCCTTTGGAGGCTTGCGGCCCGACCTTCGACCCGGAGCCAGCAACAACCCGATCGTAGGGAGACCCGACCGGTACTTCGATCTTTCCGCTTTTGCCCTGCAGCCGCTCGGCTTCTACGGCAATCTCGGTCGAAACACATTGGTGGGGCCGGGCTTAGCCAACATGGACTTCTCTATTGCCAAAGATTTCGACGTTCGAGAAAGGGTGGCGATACAGTTTCGAACCGAGGTCTTTAACATCCTCAATCACTCTAATTTTGATGCGCCGGGCGACAGTACCAGTCCGGTGGGCGTCTTTGATCGTCTGGGGCAGCCTCAGCCAAGCACGGCGCGACTGATCCAGACGACCACTACATCGCGCCAGGTTCAATTCGGCCTGAAGATCGTTTTCTAGGGAAAAAGAAACAACAAGGAGGCTTTGTATGGAATGCAGGAAAAAGATCCGGCTTGGGGTGCTGGTTTGTCTACTTTTCGGCTCTGCTGCGGCGAGGGCCCAGCAGGCAGTATCTCCAGATATTCTAAGATATGCCGACACGGTTTTTTACAACGGCAAGGTGCTCACGGTCGATGAGAAGTTCACCGTGGTTCAAGCGGTGGCGGTTCGCGACGGGAAGATCCTGGCAGCCGGGAGCAATGACCGCATCACAAAGATGGCGGGCCCTGGCACCAAGAAAGTGGACCTCCAGGGAAAGACGCTGATCCCCGGGCTGGTGGAGATTCACACCGGTTTTTTTCTGACCTCGGGCCCGGGAAGTCCATCAGGGTTTAACGGCGCTACCGTGGACTTCGCCACGATGCAGGGGGGGCTTGACGGCATCAAGAAAGTGGCCGACTCCAAAAAGCCCGGCGAGTGGGTGCATATCTACTGCCCCAACAACAGCAATATTGCCCAGTTGAACCTCGAGATGCTGGATAAGATCGTTCCCAATAATCCCCTTCTGATCAGCCCGCACAGCTCCAACAAGGCGATCATCAATACCCAGACGCTCAAGCTGCTTCCACCCCATATCACCGGCGTGCCCGGATATATGACCGACAAGGA
>JACQGG010000153.1 GCA_016199665.1 Acidobacteriota bacterium
CGGGTTGTGGCAGCGCCAGCAGTGGGGGTAGGAATGGACCAACGTTTCGCTGTGCAGAAGCCGCCCTCTGTCCCGGAGCAGTTGAACAATCTTCGGATTGGCTTCGAAAACAGGCTGCCCGCCGAAAAACTCAATCTCCGGGACAAAGCATCCCCGGCTGTCCACCGGATTGTAGATTTCAAGCCCGTATTTCAAACCGGAGAGGTAATCTTCCTGGCCGTGCCCCGGAGCGGTGTGAACCAGGCCCGTTCCCTGGTCAAGGCTGACATAGTCGGCGGCGATCAGCGGGGATTCGCGGTCAATCCAGGGATGGCGCGTCCGCCGACCCAGAAGGTCAGATCCCTTGACCTGCTTCAGGATCGTCCAGTCCGCGATGCCGCACTCTTTCATGACCGCGTCGCTGCGCTGCTTTGCCACCCATAGCAGTTCGCCCCCGGCTTCCAGCAGCGAGTAATCGAAGTCCGGGTTCACGGCAATGGCAAGGTTGGCGGGCAGCGTCCAGGGAGTCGTGGTCCAGATGACGGCCGACATGCTCTGTTCCGGCGGGTGCGCAAAAAGCGGCGAATCCGGAACCACTGGAAACTTGACGTAGATGGAAGGGCTCCGGTGCTCGCCATACTCGACTTCCGCCTCGGCCAGCGCCGTCTGGCAGTGGGTGCACCAGAGCACCGGCTTGAGGCCGCGATAAACGTTGCCGCGCTCCACAAAGTCCGCCAGCGCCCGCGTAATGTCCGCCTCATATCGATAGCTCATGGTGAGATAGGGACGATCCCATTCTCCAAAGATCCCCAGCCGCTTGAATTCTTCTTTCTGAATTTGCACGTACTTTTCCGCATACTTGCGGCAGGCTTGGCGGATCTGTACCTGCGTCATGGACGCCTTCTTCCTTCCCAGTTCCTGATCCACTTTGATTTCAATGGGAAGGCCGTGGCAGTCCCAGCCCGGAACATACGGGGCGCGGTACCCCGCCATGGTTCTGGACTTGACCACCAAATCCTTCAGGATCTTGTTGAGCGCATGGCCCAGGTGAATATTGCCGTTGGCGTAAGGAGGTCCGTCATGCAGCACGAAAAGCGGCTTGTCCTTGTTCGCCTCCAGGATTTTCCGGTAGAGGTCGATCTTCTGCCAGTGCGCCAGCATCTTCGGCTCGTTGGCCGGCAGACCGGCCTTCATGGAGAAATCGGTCCTGGGCAAGTTAAGCGTCTGCTTCAAGTCCAACGCAGCCAAAGATCAGCCTCCAGCAGGAAAAGAGAAAAGAATATAGCACGAGTGGGCCTGGGAGGGACGGGCCTTAGCCCGGGCTAGGATCCGGGAAGAAATAACGTTTACACTTTAGAGACACGTTACAATCCGTTACAACTTGCCTCTTCAAGAATTTCAAATATCTTTGATTAGACTTACATTTGTAGACCGTTGTAGGAATGCCTCCGTTTCTTCCGAAATAATTCAACTGAAACAATTCAACCGCCGGACTATTCCGACTCCAGCTCAACGTTCCAGTAGAGATAGTCGCGCCAGCTTTCCGGAGCGCTGCGATACCCGATGGAAAAAGTGATCCGGGTGGCCACCGAATGCGGGAAGCCGGGCCTGCGGACCAACGTCAATCCCGCTTCCTCCGGAGTACGGGCGCCTTTCCGGTGGTTGCAGCGAATGCAACAGGTTACGATGTTCTCCCAGCTCTTACCGCCCCCCTGAACAATGGGCACGACGTGGTCGAAGGTCAGCTCGTCAGCCGGGCACTTCATGCCGCAATACTGGCAACGGTAATGGTCACGGGCATAAATGTTGGCCCGGGAAAACTTCACCCGCGTGTGCCTGTGGCTGATCTTGACAAACTTGAACAGCCGCAGGACTGAGGGAAGCTTCACGGAAAAGCTGACGCTGTGAATTTCCCTTTCATATTCCGCAACAACCTCGGCCTTGCCGGAAAAGAGCAGCGTCAGCGCTCTTTTCCAATGCACAACCTGCAGCGGTTCGTACGTCGCATTGAGCAGCAGTGTATGTTCCATAAATATCGGTCACGACCGACTCTGCCTGGCTGCCTCGGTTGCCGGAGCCCGCCCTCAGGCAGTCCGCAAAAATTCATGCCACAATTTGTACTATTGAAATACAGCCCCCTTTCCCGAGTCAAGTGCGACACCGACGGTGCAACTGACAACTCCGTCAGTCCTCCGGGGGATCCGGAAAAGTCTGTTTCCAGATTTCCATGAACACCTCAATGGGAAAACCGACGATGTTTCGGTAGGAACCGAGGTAGTTCTCGACAAATCGAGAGCCGAGGCCCTGGATGGCATACGCGCCGGCTTTCCCTTCCGGCTCCCCGCTGGCGATATACTCGCGGATCGCAGCGTCCGCGAGAATCTTGAACCGGACCTGGCTGCGATCGATGGCCTCACGCAATTGACCGCGGTACCTCAAAACTACCGCGCTCAGCACGTCGTGGACGCGTCCGGACAAGAGCCGCAGCATTCTTTCCGCATCCGGCGGGTCCTGCGGCTTGCCCAGAATCTCACCGTCGACAACCACAACCGTGTCCGCCGCCACAATGGGCAGCCGGTGCCTGGCGGCAAGGGCCTTCCCGCGAGCGGCTGAGAGCGCGTAGGCGTCCGGTTCCAGCTCGCGGGAAAGGGCCGACTCTTCAAACGCGCTGGCGATCACGACCGGCCGAAAACCGAACTCTCGCAGGATGGCCAGGCGTCTGGGGCTCTGTGAGGCCAGGGCAAGCGTCCGATGGCGTGCCGCTCGCGTAGCGGTTCCCGGGAATCGGTTGCGGTCAAAGGAATTCAACGCTGTCAAATCTTCTCTCCGGCAATGATACCATTGCCGGCTGCAAGAGGGGCCGCCGGAAAGAGAATCGATGAAACCGATCGGAGAGGTGATGGCACAATTGGCGCGTGACTTCCCCGGACATTCTGTCGTCGTTGAGGTGATCCTGAAGGGTCAGTGGAAGACCCTGCTGGGAGAACGCATCGGGAGCAACTCCGTGCCGGCGAGCTATCGGGACGGCGTCCTTGAAGTCTTCGCCTCCGACGATCGCTGGCTGGAAGAATTGTCCCGCCTGGGAGAAGAAATCCGAGGGCGCCTCAACCTATTCTTTGGTCAGGAGGTCGTCCGCCAGATCCGCTTTCTACGGGGAGCCGAAATCCGTTGACCCCATAGGGCTGAAAAGGTTAGCAGAAAACAGGCCGGCGGCGAGTGCGGGCATCCGGAGACTCCCCTGCCAATGCAGCGCGCAAGGCGCGGCAGACAGGAGAACGGGGAGCTGCCGGCATGCGGCGGCTCCCTTCGGACCTTCGGGATGGAATGGGATAGAGAGGGCAACGGCCGGCCGGAGTTGCTCCCTGTTGAGGCACATGCGATAATAGAATCAAATGAACCGAACTTTAAAGTATACCTGGCTGCAAACGGTCGCGATGCTGGGGCTTTTGTGCCTTCCCGCAGCCGCGCAGCAGCTACAGGGCAAGCCGGAGAAGCCAGCCCCATCGCCCAAGGCGGACGCCTATTATCACTTCACGCTGGCCCGCCTCTATGATGCGTCCGGGGACTTCGCCGCGGCGCTTTCCGAGTACGAGACGGCGCTGAAGAGCGACCCGGACAACGCGCAGATTCGGGCTGAGTATTCCGTAGCGCTGGCGGATGTCGGCCGCACCGACGACGCGCTGAAGTCCGCGCAGCAGGCGCTGGAAAAGGATTCCAGCAACGTCGACGCGCACCTCCTGATGGGAGACATTTACTTCAGAGTGCGGCTGCGACAGGATCCAAAGGCCCGGGAACTGGCCGTCCAGGAGTACGAAACCGTCTTGCGGCTCGACCCTGACAATTTGTCGGCGCTTTCATCGCTGGGGCGTCTTTACATTTCAGCCAACCAGTACCCCAAAGCGGAAGAGATCTTCCAGAAGCTGGTCAACAGTCAGCCCGACGCGGTGGAGGAATTCTTCCTGCTGGCGCTTTCCCAGGCGGAACAGCGCAAGTTTGATGCGGCATTGCAGAACACCAAGCGGGTGCTTCAGGTCAATCCTTCCAATATTCGCGCGCTGGCGCTGCAGGGATTCATCTACGAACGTCTCCATGACGACGACGCCGCGATTGCCGCATACCAGCAGATTCTCAAGGTGCAGCCGCAGGACGCGGATGCAAAGCGCCGTCTTGCCGCCTTGCTGGCGGAAAAGGGCCGGGCCGGGGACGCGACGCAGATGCTGGAGGAATTGGCCAAACGCAATCCGTTCGACTCTTCAGTGCTGCTGGAACTGGGCAAGGCCCAGCGCGAACAGAAGAAGTACCCGGAGGCGATCGCCAGTTTCCGCGCCGCCGCCAAGACAGACGCAGACGGTGTGGAGATTGCCTACTGGCTGGCCACTACGCTGGCCGAAACAGGCGAGCGCGATGAGGCAATTTCTATCCTGAAGAGACTGGCGGAACGCGGCTCTGACCCCGACCCGCAGCAGCCCAGTCGCTTCCCGATTCTGACGCAAATGGGGATGATCCAGCAGGACGATGCGCAGTATGACGCCGCTATTTCCACCTTCGAGCAGTTGGCGCGCAGTTTCCCGGAAGATTTCCGTTCCTATCTTTATCTGGCAAACGCCTACAGGCTCAAGAAGGAATGGAAGCAGGCTGCCGAGGTCATCAGCAGGGGGCGCCAAAAGTTTCCAGACGAGCGCGGCCTGGTGATAACACAGGCTCAAATCGATGGGCGGTTAAGCGGCCTGGAGAAGGGCTTGCAGGTTCTAGACGAGGAGATTCGAAGACACTCAGGCAGTTCGAACGAACAGGGGAAGGCGACCCTGCTCCAGCTCCGCCTGAGCCGGGCCCAGCTCCTGGTCGACCACCATGATTCTCAGGCAGCGGAAGGCGAACTGTTGCAATTGAACAGCGAATTTCCCGCCAACGAGTTGATCCTCTTCCAACTGGGAGCGGCCTACGAGCGTCAAGAGAAGTTTGCGAAGGCGGAGGAGGTGTTCAAGGCGCTGTTGGACAAGAATTCTGAGAACCCGGGCGTGCTCAACTACCTGGGATACATGTGGGCGGATCGCGGCGAAAACCTGGAGCAGGCGTTGCAGTACATCCAAAAAGCGGTGGGTCTGGATCCCTTCAACGGCGCCTATCTGGACAGCCTTGGCTGGGCGCAGTTCAAGCTGAACGATCTGAAGGGGGCGGTAGAAAACCTCAGTAAGGCCGCCAAGATTGTGCCCAATGATTCCACCATTCACGAGCACCTGGGAGATCTGCACCAGAAGCTGGGGCACTACCAAGAGGCGCTGCAGGCTTATCGCCTTTCCCTCAGTTATGCCTCCGACGCGGCCGAAGCCGACAAGATCCAGGAGAAGATCAGGAAGCTGGATAAGCTCTCCCAGAAGTAAGCCGGGGCTCCGATCCAGGCGGTGGCGCAAGCGGGTCGCCCGAAGGGTGATCGGTGTTCCAGGACCCTGAGGGCGCAGATCGTTCCGGCGCGGGGAAGCTTGTGCCCGGGCTCCATCTTCGGATAAGTTGTCGCTTGGATGGTGACGGTTCCCTCTTTTGCCAAGGTCAACCTTTACTTGCGCGTTCTGGAGCGTGAAGCAAGCGGCTACCACCTGATCCAAACGGTGCTTCAAACGGTCGCGCTCCACGACACGCTGGTTTTTCAGCCGCTGCCACAGCCGGGGCTGGTGGTGGAATCCGACGAAGCGCCCCAGGGAAAAGCCAACATTGTATATAGAGCCGCAGCGCGTATACTGCCTGAAGGAAAAGGGATGCGCATCCTGATTCGCAAGCGGATTCCAACGGGAGCAGGACTGGGAGGCGGCTCCAGTAATGCCGCCGTGACGCTGTTGTTCCTAAACAGCATGTTTGGAAGGAAATATCGCCTTTCCGAACTGGCTCGGATGGCGGGCCAACTTGGTGCGGACGTACCGTTTTTTCTTACCGGAGGCACGGCGCTGGGCCAGCATTACGGAGAACAGGTGATCCCTTTGCCCGACGCTCCGCCTTCTCGGGTGGCGCTGTTGTACCCCGGCTTTGCCGTGGCAACGGCAGAAGCATACGGAAACTTGAAGTTGACAAAGGAAAGGCCCGACGCTAGCATTCAGGATTTCTGTTATTCGCTGTTAAATCATAAGCTTGATCTGATTGAAGCGGCGATGAACAATGACTTTGAAGGGGCCATTTTTCAGGACCGGCGAATCGCGTCGGCGAAAGGGTTTCTCAGGCGGCAGGGTTTCGCCAGGGTGCATTTGACCGGTTCCGGTTCCACGCTTTTCGCTCTCGGTCGTCCCAGGGGGAAACTTTCGCTCAGGGGCGGTTGGGAGGTCCGGCAGACCCGCTTCCTGCCGCGCAGCCAATACCGCAGAAGCTTGGGGAAATTTCTGGAATGGCCGCAGTGCTGAGTTGGGGCGTCGTCAAGCGGTAAGACACAGGTCTTTGGAACCTGCATTCGGAGGTTCGAATCCTCCCGCCCCAGCCAG
>JACQGG010000151.1 GCA_016199665.1 Acidobacteriota bacterium
CGTCACCATCACGGTAGTGAGCAATGCCGAGGGACGGTACAGCTTTCCCCGGACAAAACTGGAGCCAGGCCGCTATTCTCTCCGCATCCGGGCGGTGGGATACGAGCTGGATGGCTCCGACCCGGTAGAGGTGAAGGCGCAAGAAACAACCCAACTTGATTTGAAGCTTCGCAAGGCCAAGGACCTTGCGTATCAACTCTCCAACGGCGAGTGGTTCATGAGCGTCCCGGGAACCGAGCAACAGAAGAGGATTCTCCTGAGTCAACTCGGCTGCGTCGGTTGCCACACCCTGGAGCGAGTTGTCCGGTCTCGTTACAACGCGACTGAATTCAAGCAGGTTCTGATGCGAATGAGGAGCTACGCAGCGGGCAGCTCGGTGCTGCGTCCTCAGAAGCTGCCGCCCGGTTGGGTCACGGAGCTTCCCGGAGGGCAGCAAGAGCAAATGGCCAAGGATGCCGAATACCTAAGCACCATTAATCTCAGTAACGCTTCTGCATGGCAGTATCCTCTGAAGACGCTGTCGCGGCCGAAGGGAAAAGGAACGCGCGTGATCATCACCGAATACGATCTGCCGCGGCCGGACACGATGCCGCATGACGCGGTGGTGGACTCCGAAGGAATGGTCTGGTATGGCGACTTCGGGTATCACTTCCTGGGGAAGCTCGACCCGAAGACCGGAAAGACGGTGGAGTACCCTATACCGGAGCAAAAACCAGGATATCCTCTCGGTTCTCTCGACGTGCAACTGGATCGGGATGGTAACGTCTGGCTGGGCCTGAAGGAGCAGTCGGGTGTTGCGAAGTTCGACCGGAAGACGCAGAAATTCCAAACTTGGTTGTTCTCGAAGGACGTGAATGAGCGACTCAATATGGTAATGCCCCGTTACCACCACGTGGACGGCAAAGTATGGGTGGGCGGGAGTCAGGAATATCGACTGGATGTGCGATCCGGCCAGTGGGAAGAGATCGACTATTCTCGGGGTATACCCAAGGATTCGCCGGCTGCGGGTCGGTCGCTTAGCGCCTACGGCGTCGTCGCTGACTCGCAGAACAACTTTTACGGCCTGAACCACGGCGGTGAGTACATTGTAAAGGTCGATGCGAAGACTATGAAAGTTACTCCCTACCAGACTCCGACTTTACGCTCGGGTCCCCGGCGAGGGCACATGGACTCTCAGGACCGGCTCTGGTTTGCTGAGGATGTTGCTAATAAGATCGGGATGTTCGACACTAAGACGGAGCGATTCCAGGAATGGACAATGCTGTCGCCCGCGACGCAGCCCTATGATGCGATTGTGGACACGAACGGGGAGGCCTGGGCGGGTGGAATGTGGGACGATCGTGTTGTGCGGGTGAATGCCAAGACGGGTGAAGTGACCGAGTACCTTATGCCGCGGACCACCAACATTCGCCGGGTGGATGTCGACAACTCAACAAACCCGGTCACCTTTTGGGTGGGCAACAACCTCGGAGCCTCGATCATCAAGCTCGAACCGCTGGATTAGCTCTAACAGCTTGTTTGCGCGAGCGGATGTCAAGGCTTTTTCCGGGGTACCGGCTGGGGTGAAAAATAGTGCTGATGATATCCGGGCTTCCACTCCGGCTCTGCGGGAAAGAACCTATTTCGATTCGGCATTTGGATCTTCGGCAAAGTCTCGGCGTCGATGACGTCGCCCTCTTTAATGATATCGTTCCGATACAGGGCGCCCTACTTGTCCATTTTTTCAATGTCTCCAGTGAAAAAATGGCTGAGTCTGATCATCGCACCTCCCCTCTCACAAGATTACAATAGGATCGTGGACTCGAATCTTGCCTGGATGCAGCACGCGGGCGCAAATCCCCCCACCTTCCAGCAGCGCCTTGGTCATGTTGCGTTCAGTCAGGGACTCAATATAACGGCACGGAGGACGCAGCCGGTCGAATTCCAGAATCGCATCTCCCACGCGGAACCGCCGCCCCGCAAGGCTCTCCAGGCGCAACCCCCGGGTGACCAGGTTGCGGCGGTGCTCTCCGTTCAATACGCTGACTCTGGTCGCTGCCACGATCTGTTCCAGATCTTCGCTCTCGATCAGCGTCACCTCGCACGCATCCACCTTGCTCCAATACCCAGAGCCTCGGCAGTAGCGATCGCCCTCCAATCCGGCCCCCGCCAGGGCTTCCACCTCTTCGAGCGATTGCATGCCCGCCCCGCCTACCGCCGCGATAAATATCTTTTCAATGGTCGCGCTCATGCTGTGTCGCCCTTGCGTCCCGCCTTCCTACGCAAAACGTAGTGCATGAATGAGACTGGGCGTTAAAGTCTGATTCTCCTCCAAGGTCAAGCATCGGAAACGACTGTTCTGCGTGTTAGCAAAGTTCGGCAGAGTGGCGGGCTCGACAAGAAAGCCGCCATCGAAGTTGTAGCGGCCAAAAACGCGGTGTCCGGAGAATGCATGATCTACCTTGGCCATCCAAATGTTCTCGCTAATTTCGCGATTCCCTGAGTTGATTGAAGAAAGTCGCGATCCCCCCAATATTGGGACCATGCTATGGTCAACTTGGGCGGCTACTTGACGCCATTACACGACAAGGTTTCGCGCCCCCCTTCAGGAACGAAAACTGCACCCGTTCAGGGCTAAGACCTTATGGCTTTCTCCGGGGTACCGGCTGGGGTGAAAAGTAGTGCTGGTAATATCCGGGCTTCCACTCCGGCTCTGCGGGAAAGAATCCATTACGATTCGGCATTTGGATCTTCGGCAGACTCGCGGCGTCGATGACGTCGCTCTCCTTGATAATATCGTTCCGGTAGAGCAGAAAAGCCGTGAGAGCGTAAACCTCATTCGCGCTGAGCGTGCCCTGTTGATCTTGGGGCATCGCCCGGTTGATGTAGTCCCATATTGTTGTCGCAAACGGCCAGTAAGTCCCAATCGACCTCACAGGGTTAGTCGTGGTGAGCGTCCCTTTGCCTCCCACGAGAGGACGGTGATAGATCGTCATCTCCGCCCCGGTTGGCCCATGGCATGCCGCGCACTTCTGCGCATAGATCTTGGCGCCTTCCTGGGTGGTCCCGCTCCCAGGCGGAAGTTCCTTTCCTGCAGGGCCGACAGCAATGTCCCAGACCTTGATTTCTTCTTCGCTCGGGGCCCTGCCCAGATTATAGGTGAGCCCCTGGGCCAGGGCCGCAACGCAGGTCGCCAGGGCTATCGCCAGCACGACAAGATTACGATTCCCAGATAACATTGTGAACGCTCCCATCACCCGCCACCTTCCAGGGCTGAATGCCATTGAAGTGCTGGATTCGATTTGTGGTTGACAGCCAATAGTCACGGTTGACGCCCCAAAGTTTCTCTAGCGCCCCTAGCGTGGGTTGAACCGCGCCCCATTCATCGGTGCATCGGGACTGCAACACCGCCTCTTCTCCATTCCAATTCCAGGAGAAGCGAAACCGAGTGTGCGCCATTCGATACACCGGCTCCTGAATCTGAGCCTCCTTCCAGCTCCGGCCGCCGTTGGTGGATACTTCCACCCTGCGGATGGCGCCCCCACCCGACCATGCCAGGCCGGTAACCTCGTAGAATCCGCGGCCCGGCAGCCGTTGTCCCCCCGAAGGAAAGGTAATGACCGAATTCGGCTCCAGCTCAAATTGGAACCACCGCGCTTTGCCATCCGGCCTCACATTGGTGTAAATGGTACTTTCCCACTTGCTCATGTAGGGCCGGTCCACCACCTTGATTCGCCTCAGCCACTTCACGTTGCGGACTCCTTCAAAGCCGGGGGCCAACAGCCGCAACGGGTAACCTTGCTCGGGACGCACTGCCTCGCCATTTTGGCCATAGGCCACCAGAGCGTCATCCATGGCCTTCGCCAGTGGAATGCTTATCGTATGTCTTTTCGTCTCCCCCCCTTCCACAAGCAGCCAGCTTCCCCCTTTTTGTAGCCCGGCCTCCTTGAGCAACAGGGATAGCAGCACTCCGGTCCATTCGCTGCAGCTTGTCTTGCCGTGCGTTTCCTGAACTGTCTTCGCCTTCTTCCTTTGGTCAAGGCCCAGGTAACTGCTTCCGGCGCACTGGAGAAAATGAACCCGGGATACAGAAGGGAGGCGCTTCAGCTCGTCCAGCGTGAAAATCAGAGGACGGTCCACCATCCCGTGAATCATCAGGCGATGCTGCCGGGGGTCGATGTCCGGCGTGGGGGCCATGTGGGTAACCACGAAATGGAGAGGGGCCGGAGTGATGATCCCAGTCAAATCTTGAAGCGGGGTGAATACCCCGCCCGCGTCCAGCCGCGCCGAATCCTCAAAACGGGAGCGCGCGCCGTATGGGAGGATACGTTCGGCTCCCCCCGGGGATGGGCCTTGGCTCGCGGGCGCTGCGCCTTGTTCGGACGCGCGTGTCTGGCCGCTGGAGTACCGGATCGCTCCCGCGGCCAAACCGGCCAGCGCCGCGCCCCTCTTTAGAAATCGCCTGCGGTCATGTTCCTCGGCATTCATGTGCCTCTCCTCTGATTTTCTGTAATGGAAACTGTTTGGTAGATTCTTGACACAAGAGACAACCCGCTGTCAAGAAATTTCTAAGATTTCTATTGATTGCAACAGGAAAGGCGTGATAAGAACTTCAAAATCCTAGTGAAAACATAAATCGGCCGAGTCATGGTCACTCGAAAGTATCCTTGTCCATCCGTGTATCCCACGAGGGAGGCGAGCATGGTCCTGAAACAACGGGTACGGTTTTTAACTCTTGCGGCGATCTTCGCGGGTTTTTTGGCTCTCTCGGATATGCGTGGCCAAGCGTCGCTGGGGACGGTTTCGGGAGTAGTAAAGGACGAAACGGGAGCTGTGTTGCCCGGTGTCACCATTAAGGCTCAACACCTGGAGACAGCAATTGCGCGCACCGCTGTTACTGACGATTCAGGGAGATATCACCTGCAGCAGCTCGCCTTAGGCGAGCATGAGCTTCAAGCTGAACTGGTCGGTTTTCAGACTGCCGTGCAAAGAGGAATTAAGTTGACGGTCGGCCAACAACTGGAAGTGAATTTCGTACTCCGCGTAGGGGAAATTACCGAGAAGGTGGAGGTGTCGGGAGAAGCGCCTTTAGTAGAGACGACCACATCCACGATCTCGGGATTGATCGACGACAGGCAAATACGAGATTTGCCGCTCAATGGCCGAAGTGTGGACCAATTAGCGCTA
>JACQGG010000149.1 GCA_016199665.1 Acidobacteriota bacterium
CCATTGACTCAGCCGCCAAAGCAGCAGGCCCCAGGCGACCCCCATCATGAGCCAGGGGTAATAAAGCCAGGAAAGGCGAGACTGCACCCCTTCCGCCAGCATCTGGGGCATCAGGATGCCAGCCAGTGTCAGCGCAACCAGCAGCAGACCCATCGCTCCCACAAAGCCTCCCCAGACGCGGCACAGCTTGCGAAGCACCCGGCGGTCTCCCCGGTTCAGCTCTGCCAGCAGCTTGTCGGCTCCCGCGCCGGCGAGCACCGCCATCGCAAAGTGAAATACCGCCAGCATGCGAATGCTCTCGCGAGCCAATCGGAGAACCGGCAGCGCAGACAGGAGCAGCCCATGAACCGCCGAAAAACCGGAAAAGCAGTAAAGCAGCGAAAACCCGGCCAGCGCCGCGAAACGCCATGTCTCCAGTCTGCGGTTTCTCAAGAAACCATAAAAGGCAAGCAGCAGCGGCAGGATGCCGAAATAAATTGCGGATTCACCCTGCACGTCCAGCAGGGGGAACAACAGAGAGAACAAGCTGCGCGGTTCCACCCGATGCGTCGACTCCATCTGCGCCAGCGGGATGGTCTGTCCCGGCCCAAACGGATCTCCCGCCCAGCGGTAAGCGGATTTGGAGTACTGGTAGGCGGGCACCAGTTGGACGGCCGCCGCCAGGATCGCAAAAACTACAAGAAAGAGCAGCAGCACAACGGCGCTTTTGCGACCTGCAGCCCGGAAGGGCCGAATCACGTAAAGCAGCGTCCAGAAGACAATGGCCAGGCCGATATACAGACCGGGCTCGTGGTGGCCGGCGAGAAAACTTAATCCCCAGGCCGCGCCAGCCAGCATTGTAAACTTGAGCTGCTGGCGGACACTCGACTGCCGAAGGGCCCGGGCAAAAAACATAAAAACCACCGGCAGCCAAAGCGCGCCGTTGAAGACATTGACCTGCGCCAGAGCGCGCCGCGCCATTTCCCCGCCAAACGCAAAGGTCAGGCCGGCCATTACGCTGCCGGCTCGATTCAGACCGATGCAACGCGCGCAGCGGTACATGGCCCAGGCGCCCCAGACAAAGGAAAGCAAAATCCAAGCATGCACCCAGTCCACCGAAAGCATGTTGTTGATCGGGCCCACGTAGACAATCCAGTTCCAGGGATAGAAGATTCCGGTCTGAAGCTCGCCCACAAAATTTTTTCCCGAGAACGAGAAAGGGTCCCACAAAGGAAGCGTGTGGTTATTCTGGATTTCATATGCGGAGAACTGGAACCACGGATAGAACTGCAGGCCCCAGTCCTGGAGACAGATCAAGCTGTATTCACCGGAAAAAGTAACTTTCCAGAAAAACAAAGCGGTGAATGCGACGAAAACGGCGATGGGAAGCAACCGACCGGAACCTGTCATATGGATTCTCACACAGGCTTTCGAATCAGACCTTGTTGCTGCTGAACGGGCAGCAGAACGCAGAACTGGAAATTAACCGGTGCGAGGCCGCTCCAGTGCCAGAACTGCCAGAGCCAGGACATAGGCCAGCAATCCGATCGAAAGCGTTGCCGTAACCCCCCAAAAAATTGTGACCGCCACGGCAAGCACGGAGGAAATGACGGAAAAGGCGCCGTTGATGCCCCAGTACCATGCCGTGGGCGCTCTAGGACTTCGACGCACCCGCTCCATGCCAGCCGGGAACGCCGCGCCCATGAAGAAACCGATGGGGAACAGCAGCAGGGCCGACAAGCCGATGCGGACCGGAGTCGAGGCGGCCGCTAACGCGCGCGTGACCCACGGGCTCACCAGGATGAATGCCCCCAGCAGCACCGGCAACAGCCAGAGCCACCGCCCGACCTTGGGAGAGCAGAAGCTGCCGACGCTGGAAGCGAACAGCAGCACAAACAGCACAACCGAGAGCGCATAGATCGGGTGGCCCAGGAAGATGACGAGTCTCTCCAGTTGTCCGATCTCCACCAGCATGAAAGCAAGGCCGATGGCTCCGAAGTAGATTGTCGCCGGCATCGACTGGCTGCTCCGGATGTCTCTTCTCAGGGCAAGCGGCAAGACAATCGCACCGAGACTCAACAGGGTCACGATGACAAGCAGCGCTCCGAGCACCTTGACCGCCTGCACATTCATCCCCGCGTATCCTATCGGTCGCAGCAGGTCCCTGGCGCGCAGCGTGTGGAAAAAGAAGGGACTGTCATCGGTGGGCGCCGATATGTTGGAAGGATAACTGCGGACAAACTCCGCATAGCGCGCCGGGTCAGTGACGGCAGCGAATTCCTCGGATTCGGCATAGTCAGGAGTCAACGTGACGGCAAACTGCATTTCCTCTGCGACTTCGGAAGCATGTGTGATATCTGCCTGGTCGAAAGCTGTGGGAGACACCAGGATCGTGGCCACTCCCGGCTCGCCCGTCTCCGGGTTGTCCTGCTTTCGAACGATAATCATGTGCGGGCGCGGATCCTTCAGGCCCATTTCAGTCAGCGAGACCGTCGCCAGAGAGGCCAGTCGCAGCGTCTCCCCGTACCAGCGGGACATCGTCAAAATACCCTGCGGCTCCAGATGCCCGAGAAAGGTCAGCCAGGCTTCCTTGGTATACAAACCGTTTTCCGCCAGCGCATAAGCGCCGGCGGAGGTGGCTGCCCAGGTGTCGATCAGAGAGGCCTGAATGATGCCGAATCGTTCCGTGGACCGGGCAATGTAGCTGCGCGCTTCGTCGTGAACGAAACTCACACCGGGAAACTTGTGGAGATTTCCGGAGTAGTCGGCATAACGGGACGTCAGGACACCCAGGGTATCCCGATTGATTTCCACGCCAACCACCCGTTTCTGCCTGAAGACCAGCGCGGTGAGAATGTCGCGTCCGCCTCCGGCGCCGATCACGAGGATCGAGCTGCTCGGGCGCAAGTAGTGGGCCAGGGCGGTCACGTCGTATTTCAGGAATTGGACCGTGTCCAGGTTCCCGTCAAACTTGGTGATCACGGTCGCTGCGTTAGCGTCAATGTTGAGCCACCTCTGGTCCACCGGTCCTTCAGGCTTGTATTTGGGACTCAGCCCCCACCCAAAAGGATCCCCATAGGCCTGCCCCACCCAGATCCTCGAGAGGGCGTTCCATTTTTCGTACAGGCTCTCTCCCTGGTAGCGGTCTCCCTTGATCCACCGCAAATCCACCAGTCTGGTCCACGGATTTACCGCCGCGATCGCCACCAGCAGGACAGAGGCGGCGAGCGCCGTTCGTCGCGTTCTCCCGGAGCCGTGGACCGCAAAGAAGAAAGCGCCCAACGCTGCGATTCCGGCGTTGACGATGACAGCCGCAGGGGCTGGAATGTGATCCAGAATGGGGATCGCCAGCATGCAGCCGGCAGCCGAGCCGGCCAGGTCCGCGGCATAAAGCGAACCGGTGTGGCCGGGAAATCGGGTGAGCGCCACGCATACGACAATTCCGGCAAAAATGAAAGGCACGCCAATGACTGCGAACGCCAGCGCCGTCGCCAGGATTTCCTGCTGCGGATTTACAGGAATATAGAGCTGCGCCACAAAGCACGCCGCGCTGCTGACGGCAAACAGCAGGGCGGCTTTGGCGAGAACCGGGCGCGCATTTTCCACGCCGCGAAGTTCCACCAGGACCGCCCCCGCTGCCAATCCAAACATCGCCAGCGAAATGGCCATGAAAGCGAAGTGGTACCACATGGTGACGCTGAAGATTCGCGTCAGGAAAAGTTCCAGTTGCAGCAGGGAGAGAGTCGTCAGGAAAAGACCCAGGTAGATAAACAGATCGGGCGCTGAATCATCAACGTTAGCTTTGTAAGAATTCGGCATGGTATTGATTCGATCCCACTGCGGCGCCGGTGTTTCCGACGCCGCCACGCCGGTTCAAGGCCGGCGCTACAACCGCAAACTCCCTACTGCCCGGAAGGCAGCCAGCGAATTTTACCTGCGTTTTTCACCGGGATCAATTGTCTGAACCTTGCATCAGCGAGGTGTAATGTCCCTGGAGGAAGGCGCTCCCGGCCGAGGCGTATTCTGGATATCGAGCACAATGGCTTGCAGCAGGAGCTGAAATCCAAGTATGAAGGGAAGAGCCGCGATCATTACTGTTCCACCCGGAGTCTCAACCCCCCGAACCGCGTGCTCGAACCACTGATAGCAGCCAAACGACAGACCAAAACCGCACAAAAGTGCCCCCAGCAGACCAAAGATCGCCACGGGAGAAACGTCATAGAAAATGTATCTCCAGAAGACTCTCCGAACCAGGCCGGCCAGCAGCCTGAACGGAAAGTCCACGAGGACCCTGGGAACCGAAAGCGAGCTTTGCTCGTCGCCGTATCGGGCCGGGAAGGGAACGTCGGCAACGCGGGCCTCTACAATGTTCAGCCGGATGAGCAGGTCCGTTTCAAAGAAATAGCGGCGCGAAAGGCGGGACAGGGGAATTTGCTTGAGAACGTCGGCCCGCGTCGCAAAGAAGCCGTTGACGGGATCAAGAACATTCCAGTAGCCCGAAGCGAGTTTCGTCAAGAATGTCAGTCCCACGTTGCCGACGAATCGCCACGTCGGCATGCTGCGCAGCGCTCTGATATGGCGAAAGCGGCTCCCCTTGGCGTGCTCTGCCTCCCCGCAGAGCACGGGCTGGACAAGTTTTGGAATGTCCCGGGGATCCATCTGGCCATCGCCGTCACACTTCACCACAATATCGAAACCCGCTTCTATAGCGGCCTGGATTCCGGTGACGGTGGCGCCCCCGACCCCCTGGTTCCTGGCATGGCGTATCAGGAGGGTCCTCGAATCAGCCAGTGCTTCGACACGTCGGGCCACGTCGTCGGGCGAGGCATCGTCCACGACAAAAACCCGGTCGACAACGGCCGGCATTGCCGCAATCTGCTGCTCGATCCAGGCGCCCACCTTGTAAGCGGGAATGACCACGGCAATCTTATTATTGTCTAACATGGATCCCCGCCTGGCGGCCCGGGCCTGTCGCCGCACGCGAATACAAGTGGACCTCATCGACCCGAACGCCCGAATCCTCACCCTCGCTGCTGACGAAAACAGTCGCATATTTGGCGCCGGCCGGCACGGAACGCTGGATGCGGCGTTGGGTCCACTGGCCTTCGGGACGGACGCTCGTGAACTCCCGGCTGATGAAGTTGCCCAACGCGCCAGTCCAGACAACCTGAAGATCGAGCTGGGCCTGGCTGCTTGGGCGAACCGCGTGAGTCCAGAGCGTCGCTTCAACCCGCGCCAGCCCCGGGGGCAGCGGCACATCCTGGCGAACGGCTCCTCCCGGACGCGACACCACATAGCCTCTTCCCGCAAAAGCCTCCGATTCAGAAAAAATCCACTTGTCTGCGGGCTCCACCCTCCAGTGCCCGAGCTGTTCCAAATCGCCTTTCTCAAAGCCCCCGTCCAGCATAAGGTCGGCGCCTGCGACTGCCCTCTCATCGAACTTCTGCAAAGCCTCGCGCAACGAGTTCATTCTAAAGACTGCCACGGGGCCTTCCTCTGTAAGCAGATTCTTGTCTTCCCAGTAAAAGTTCGACAGTCCGGTCGCCCGGAACCACTGGGCATCGGGCGCAGACCGGTTCACAATCCAGTAATCACATCCAAGGGACCCGAGGTGCCTGATTTGAGAACGGGGGTCCGCCGCTCCATGAAGCGGGATCTCCCAGAGCATCGCTTCCAGCGGCTGGACATTCAAGTGGCCGGCGGCCTCATAACCGGTGAACCAGACTCTGGGCCATTTCCGATGGAAGAGTTCCAGTCCGCGAATTTTTCCGAATCCCGGATAGTAGCGTTCAAGGTAGTCGTCCTCGGAGATCTTCCCCGCATAGTAGTCCCACGGCCAACCCCGGGGATCGAACTGGGAATTGAACATTGCGACAGGCAACTGGAAAAGGCTAATGGTGAGCGCAGCGGCGCACAGGACAAACTGGGAACGGGAGGATCGCGCCAATCTGGCTGCGCCCTCAGCCGCGGCCGGGGCCAGGAGCCAGAGCCCCGGCTGCCAGTAGCGAATGTACCCCGTCTGAAACCACAGCAGAAAAGTTCCCGTCGCCGCCGAGATCACAAGGAACCGGGTGGTTCGACTCCCCTTCCAGAAGCCCGGAACCCCTAGAACCAGCAAAACGGGCAGTACCATCCCAAGGCTTCCAGGGAATCCCTCAAAGAACCGGTTGGTATGATACGTCATGTCAATGGGCCACAACAGCCATCCCTGAAGGTTGGGCGAGATCCCGAAGCTGTCAAGATTGAATGTGCCGACCCCGTTGGGCCAGAGCGGGGCCGGGAAGAGCCGCAGCAAGAATGGAAAGAACGGATTACCGCTTTGCCGGTAGGTGTGCCAAAGCCACGGACTCGCAGCCAGAAAGCCGGAGGCGGCCGCGAAAGCTAGGCCGCGCAGGTTTTTCCGCCAGCCGGTCGCCCTCAGACCGCGAATCAGCGCGCAGACACCCAACGGAACGGCATAGGCGAGCGTCGAGTACTTGGCGACCCAGGCCATTCCAACCATTGCGCCAACCCCCGCCCAGAATCTCCCAGTGCCCGGGTGTTTCCCTCCCAGCGTCAGCACGGCAAGAGTCACAGTAACCAAACTGACAAAAGATTCCTGCATCAGCGACGAGGCCACCCAAACAAGCACGGGACACGACGCCACCACCAGAACAATCGAAAGGCTGACATTGCGACTGCTGTTAATGGCGAGACGGCCCGTGATTGCAATCAGCCCCAGCCAGCAAATAAACATTGACCAACGAACCGCAACCGGTCCGACCAACAGGAGCAGCGCCGCCGCATAAGCCAACCCTGCCTGGGGAATGACAAACCCCCATTGAAAGGGAAGATCAAAAAAACCGGAGTCACGCGCCATCATTCTCACGTAGGGCCAATAAATCCGGACCGCATCCGAGCGGGTCTCCGGAGAAGCGGCTGCAACCAGCAGGAACGCAGCCACCAGGAACACCCCCTCCAAAGCGACGGCGGTGGAAAGATTCCAGGCCGGAATGATGTTGCCCCACGCACGCCGCAACGCGGACCAGACGTGACTCCGACGAAAGGCAACGGCGCAGGCGATGACAGCAAGGGACCCAATACTCCACCCGGTCAGAAGGTTGAATGCCGCGAGCCAGGAAGAGACGGCGGAAGCCGCAATAATGCCAAAGCCGAGCCCCGTGCCCCATCCTTGAAACTCTTCCGCCACAAGCAATCCACTCAGAGCACTGCCGACGATCAGCAGCGCGATTGTGGCGCCGGCGAGCAACAGCAACGCCAGGCTTCGAGAAGCTCCTCCCGCCGCAATCAGGACGGCCGCCGACAAAACCCAGTAGAGAACAGTGGCCGACGCCGCTCGGGCTTTCAACAGGACGTTGAGCAGCAGCAGCAACCCGATGTGGCCGGCGGCCACGGGCAGAATCCACTGAAAAAAGAATTGTGCGGGCAGGCGGGCGCCTCGAATCAAAGGCAGGTAAAAAGAAAAGGAAGCGATGATCGCCAAGGCCGCCAGCGTCGTTCCGACTTTTGTCCCGTGGACATTCACAGACGTCAATTACTCTTTTCCAAGATTTTTCCGCAAGACAATCGTATGCTGCAGCGCAATCCACCGATTGAATGGGGCCAGCATCCGTTCCGCCAATCTTACCGCAGGAGTAAAGCGGTCGGGGGCAAGCTGCCGAAAATTGGCGCCGCCGCTGACAAGGTACCACAGGTGCGTATGCGGCCGAGCGCACAGGAGTCTCAGGCCGGGGAACTCACTTTCAAACCGGGCGCGGTCCCGTTTGAAGACCAGGTAAGACAACGCCTGGTTCGCATTGGAAAACGGCCCTGAGTCACGCAATCGCTCCCAATCCAGAGCTTCCGGATCGAATCCCTCTGTCGCGTGGAGATTCTTGAACAGCCAGCGGGCCAGCAGTCCGTAGAAGGGTTCAATCAGGATGACGCCGCCGCCCGGATGCAACGCTCGCAGCGCTTCTCTCAAGAATGCCCGCGGATCAGCCAGATGGTGGAACACGTTGATGGCGTAAATGGAGCGAAGACTCCCTTCAGGAAAGGGCATAGCTGCGGCATTTAAGACAATGTCGACAAATGGCAGCAGCTTTACGTCGCTGGTAATCATGTCGGGGAAAATTTCATCCAAGATACCGGCGCCGCTTCCGATCTCCAGCCGCCGGCCCGGGCAGTTCCCAAAG
The DNA here is from genome assembly GCA_016199665.1 of Acidobacteriota bacterium. Taxonomy (GTDB): domain Bacteria; phylum Acidobacteriota; class UBA6911; order JACQSX01; family JACQSX01; genus JACQSX01. The sequence goes on from JACQGG010000149.1 coordinate 8,154, forward strand.
TAGCGAAGATCCATGGAGCGACACTCGCGGTAAAAGCTTTCAAACAGCCGCCGCAGGATGGCCTTCTCCCGCACCGCCCGGCGGTGGGCCATGGAAAAGTCCACGCTATCCGCATCGAGAGATCGAACCGACCGGTTGATGAGCCAATCGCGCAGCCGCTGAATCACAGGGCTCCTTCCGGCAGGCTGAGACCGGGAAATACGCGCTGCCATTGCCGGGCCGCTTCCTTCCGGGACTGCTCCGCCAGCAGAGGGTCAGCCCAAATTCCCAGCAGCACCGCCTCGGCTCCCCAAGCCCAGCGGTGAGGAGCCAGCCGGGCTGCGCGGTGAACGACCGGGGGGGCCAATCCCACCTCGGCCGTCAGGCCGATCGCCCTGCGCTTACCCGCGCCGCGCATGTCTGCCAGAATCGAGGAAAGACCCTGGGCGCGCGGCGAAGTCAAGACGGAGACCTCATCTACCGGAGTGTCGAGCAGCCAAAGCGCGTTTGAAGCCTCCGCGGCCATATTGGTGTGGAAACCGACCCGGGCACGCGGGCGCCTTCTGCGGCATGCCGCCACCATCTTTCCCAGCATGTCGAGCCGGCGCAGGCTCAGCGCCAGATCGGCCAGATAAACGTGGATCAAAAGGGTTCCGCTGAATTTGACCGGCACTGCGTCCAGCGCCGCTCCCAGCAAACCCATGGCGGCAACCCAGAATGTTGCCGCTCGCTCGCTTGCCAGAAGCGGCAAGGCGATCCGAGCCGCGCCGGCGATCCCTCCCAGTCTCATCTGCCTGACAACTTCCCCGTATCTTCCCGCGGCCAGCAGCCGCGACTGGTGGAGAAAGTCCGGAACCGTGACCCGCAGCCGCGGGGCGTCGTTCATGCCCCGGGGCAGCCGCCTGATCTGGGTGGGCAGGACCTGGTATTCGTCCCATTTGGATCCTGTATCCCGGTTCCTCAAATAGGCCGCGGCGAGGTCGGGCGCAAGGTCGCGTAAATCAAGCACACAGCGCGGCCGAGTCGTCCCGTTGGCGGCGCTCAGCTCGCCGGCCAGATTAGGGCTTGAGGCGATGGCCGGTTTCCCGTCGGATGGCTCCTGGCTGAAATTTTCTACTGCGCGGCAGGCCTGGTACGCCCGAAACAGCAGGCGCTCCAGGCCAATAGCTCCGGTGAGGTTCAGCGGCGTGGATCGCCCGGAGCGTGACGCTTCTCTCAGGTCGGCAAGTTCTCTGGTGAAGCCCGCTCCGGCGTAGTCCGGGGCGATATTGAAGCCGACGTCCGAATCCAATTGATGCGTGATGTCAACCTCCCCTTCGCCGGTCACAAACACCCCAACACTGCCGGTCAGCGTCAGCCGGCCCCGTTCGGTCCAGACTGTCAGCATATTCTCCTGCCGCGGATAGCCCTGGATCGACCAACTGCAGTATTGCCTCCCCTTGAATGCGGGATAACTGAAGGTGAGGACCATGGAATCCTCAACTTCGGCGGAATAGAGCCTGCGGCTTTCGGCTTCAATCTTTGTGGGGTCGCCAAAGGCGGCGCGAATCATCGACAAGACGTGCCCGCCTGCGTTGATCAGCACCCCTCCGCCGGATATGTTCTTTTTAACCTCCCAGCGCGGGGTTTCCCGCTCCTGAATGAACGACAGCAAAGTCACGCCCACAAATGCCTTTACCTTTCCGAACTCTCCCGCCCGCAGGCGTTCCAGGCACGTTTCAATCTGCGGATTGCGCGGCATCACATACCCGACATGCACCGCCTGAACGGGAAATTCCCGAGAGAGCTGTTCGTAGTCAGCCAACTGCTCGGACCCGAGTGCGAGCGGCTTTTCAACCATCACCGCGGCCAGTCCCCGGCCGAGACAGGCTCGGGCCAGCGGCAGGTGGGTCGCGGCCGGCGTGGCAATGACCGCGGCATCGGGAGCCGTTTGCGCCAGAGCTTGCTCGGGAGAGTCAAACATTGCGGCAGAAAGCCCCATTCCCCGCAGCAGCCCTCGGGCCGCCGCACTCGGATCGGCAACACCGCACAATACGGTTCCGGGCAACCGGGACAGGACGATGGCATGCACCAGGCCAATGCGGCCGGCTCCGATCAACAGCACGCGCACGGCGCGTTCCCGGAGCGATGCCGGCCGGTCCGCGGGCGCAGGGGCATCCGCAAACATTTCCTCCAAAGGACGCGGCTTCAGGTTCAGGCGGTCCCAGTCCGCTTCCGTATCCATCTTCTCCGTAAGCCGCAGGCCCTTGATGTTGTTGCTGTTGATTGGAAGCGGAATGCCCGCCGCCTCGGCAAGGGTAATGGCAGTCTCCACCGGCCACAAGGGAACCGGCAGCATGATTTTCCCGCGTCCCAGGCGCGCGCGCGCCATCGCCTGCAGGAATGCCGCCAGGGTCAGCCCTTGGGGGTGGCCCAGCTTGAGTATGGAGCCGTGCAGCCCAGACGCCCCGCGGTCGCACCGGAAAACCGCTTCGCACAGGTCGTCCACGTGAATGGGCTGCACTATGGCCCGGCCGCCGCCAAGCAATGGAATGACCGGCAGGGAATCAACCATTCGCCTCAAGCGGCCGAACAAGCCTCGGCTGCCGGGTCCAGTCACCAGTCCCGGACGCAGAATGATCACATTCAGCCCGTCCAGCCCGCGCAGTATCTGCTCGGCTGCATGTTTGGTTCTGCCATAGGTTGACAGAGCGTCAGGACGAGCCGACTGGGAGGAAACAAAGAGAAAAGTCTCCACTCCTGCCTGCCGCGCCAGACGCGCCAGACGCAGTGTTCCCTCAACATTGACGGCGTAAGAACTCTGTTCTCCCGTTTCCCTACTCACGGCGCAGTGGACCACGACGTTGACGCCCTGCAGAGACTCGACGGGAATCTGAGTTGGCAGGGCGCCAAAGTGGCGGTCTCCGACCGGGACGGGCGGGCCGGCAGACCAGTCGGATCGCGTCAAGGTCTTGATCCGATAGCCTCGGGCCAAGGCCAAGGAGGTCAAGCGGGAACCAATAAAACCGGCCGCTCCGGTGACCAGCATGGTCCGCCCCGGCCCGAAGCCTGCCCACTCACGGATGTCGGATGAACCGCGGGAGCCCGTCATCAAAGCAACAAACCGGATCCCGGAGCCGGTGGAGTGGCCGCCACAGACCCCTGTTTCCGGGCGACAGCGATGAGGGAGACTCCAAAGGGGAGATGAAATCGTTGTTCCAGTTTCAACAGCGGAACCAGCCAGTCAAACAAGCGAAGCTGAAGCCCAGGCAGGCTGGTGCGCCTGAGAATCTTGCTGTTGACATACCAACCCACCCACCCGAGCACATTGAAGTAGAACAACTGAGTCAGGCAGAATCCCGCCTGTTCCAGCTTCTCAGCCAGACCCGCCCGCTCATATCTGCGAAAATGCTTGAAACTGGAGTCCAACGAGCCAAAAAGCCGCTGGCCGGCCGGAACGAGCAGGATCAGCGACCCTCCGTCCATAAGGCAACTAAGAAAATGCCCCAGCATTTCTCGATCCTTCTCAATATGCTCCAGCACATTCAAACAAATAATTGTATCGACAGATCCCGGCTTTACCTCTTCGGGCAGGCCATTCTCAAGATCGTGCTTGAAGATACGCACATGTCCGTACTTGGCAAAAGCGTTCCGCAGCAGGCGGGTATACGTGGGATCCGTCTCGATGAGATACACGTCGTCCGCATTGAGAAAATAACGCGAGAAATTGCCCGTGCCCGCCCCCACCTCCATGACCCGATTTCCGATGTAGGGCGCAATACGGGAGTAGACCCAGTTATTGTAGCGCGACGCTTTGCGCAGGCGCTTCAATGTCAGGTACTGATCATCGCCCTCTCCCAGAGGATCCTTTATCGAGAACCGGAGGACGGTCCAGATGGCGGAAACCCCGTCTTTCCACCCGATCTTTTTTCCTTCCTGATAGTCTCGTCCGCTGTAAGAGACGGGAACCTCGTAGACGCGACACTGGAGCTTGGCGACTTTGGCGGTAATCTCCGGCTCGATGTTGAATCGATTTGATTCAATCCGAATTGTCCTCAGGATGTCCGCTCGAAAAACTTTGTAACAGGTCTCCATATCCGTGAGATTCAAATTGGTAAATGCATTGGAGAGCATGGTGAGGAAACGGTTGCCGACCGAATGCCAGAACAACAACGCCCGGCGTGGAAATCCGGCGAAGCGGGACCCGTAAACGACGTCGGCCCGGCCATCGAGAATCGGCTCCACCAGCTTGAGATAATCGCGTGGATCGTACTCCAGGTCAGCGTCCTGGAAAATGACGATATCGCCGCTCGCCCTTTCTATGGCGCGCCGCAGGGCGGCGCCTTTTCCCTGGTTTTTCTCCTGAAAGACCACATCAATCAAATTGTGCGCGGACAGAGAGGTGAACTGCCGCCGCAGTTCCTCATCGGAGCTCAGTTTGACCAAGAACTCTCGGGTTCCGTCGGTCGAGCAATCGTCGACAATCACGATCTGCTTCCGGAGATCGACGCAGCAGACCCGGCGGAGAATCTCCCGAATCGTCTTCTTTTCGTTAAAGACCGGAATCAGCACGCTCAGGGTCCACGATCCCCCGGCAAGGTTCATGTTGTATACAGCTCCACTTCGCAAAAATCGTTATTATCTCATCATCCTGAGGATCCAGAAGCTCGGGAATCCCCTCAGGCCGGGTTCCCGCTTTGCTCCAGGACGGCGCCGCCTCGCAGGGTCATGAACGAAGAGAGAAACGGCAGGCCCCGATTGATAATTGCGGTGTCATAGGGAAGGGGAGCGCGCCAGGGCGCGGGATTACGCTGGAAAGGGAATACCGGGCGCGGAAATATGCTCGTCCAAGGTTCTCGCCTCTTCGGTGCGGACGAGCTTATTTGCGCAAAGCAGCCTAAAGACCAGTTGCACGAAACAGCAATGCCCTCTCACCCGATTTTGGAGCGATTGCCGTCCGCCGCCGGCCCTACGGCCGGCGACTTTCCTCACTGCTTTTTCTCATCACCGGGTTGCGGCGTAACGTGCAGGCCATCCAGGTGATGCGCTTCCTTCTGCTCAGACCTGAAGCCCCAATACAAAACTGCCGCTACGATGACGATCCCAACAACTATGTAGAGCAACGTCATGGAGTTGCCTCCTTTTTCCCGTGGTCGGAAAGGCGCCAGGCGAAGTAAGGTAGAGAAAGCAGGAGTGTAGCTGTCATGGCGCTCTGCCCCCCTTACTATTCTAGTAAAAAGAGGGCTCAAGGTCGAACGAAAAATTCAACCCACCCGATCCTCGGAGTGGAGACTTCCCTCGGTCAGCTTTGATAACTGCACCCGCACGTTTTGTTCCTCCGGCCGCCGCCGCACCTGCTTTTGTATTACACTCAAACGATGCTCTTGAGACTGGAGGGAATTCAGAAGGGCTTCGGCGAAAGATTGCTGTTTGACTCGCTTGACTGGACCCTTCACGCGTCCGATCGGATTGCACTGGTGGGGCCAAATGGCGCGGGAAAGACGACCTTGCTCGAATTGATTTCGGGGAAGGTCACTCCGGACCGGGGTCGGATCATTCGCAAGCGAAATCTGGCGATTGCGCATGTGGAACAAGCCGAGTTTCAGGTTGCAGCAGTCAGCAACCAGACGGTGATAACTCAGGCGCTTACCGTGTTTAACCCGCTCATCCAGATGGAGCACCGGATCCTGGACATTCAGAAGGTGATGTCGCAAGATTCGCGACGCGTCGGTGAGGTGTCCGACGAGTATTCCCATTTGATTGAGCGCTTCCGATTGGAAGGGGGGTATCGCTTTCGATCTTTGACCGAGAGCGTGCTGCAGGGCCTCGGTTTCTCAAGGGAGGCCCTGCACTGGCCCCTGACCCACCTCAGCGGCGGGCAGCAGAGCCGCCTGAAGCTCGCCCAGGCTTTGCTGTTGCAACCGGACCTGCTCATGTTGGATGAGCCGACCAACCACCTGGACATTGATGCCATCGAGTGGCTCGAAGGCTATGTCAAGGAGATCCGATCCGCTGTGATCGTCGTCAGCCATGACCGGTTCTTCCTCGACCAGGTCACCCAGAAAACTGCAGAGGTGCACAACCTCGGTCTGCGGCATTTTTCGGGCAACTACTCGTTCTACCGGCGGGAGCGCGACCTGCAGAACGAGCAGCAGGCTACCGCACATAGAAGGCAGCAGGAAAAGATTGAGAGAACAGAGGAATTCATTCGCCGCAACATTGCCGGCCAGAAGACCAAGCAGGCTAAGAGTCGAAGGAAGATGCTGGAAAAGTTGGAGCGAGTCGCCGCGGTTGAAGCGAGCGACTCCCTCAGGCTGGAGGTGCGGGAAGCGGCTGGAGCGGCGCGTCAGGTCCTGCAGTGTGAACATCTGGCCGCCGGGTACAACGATGCCCCTCTGATTGAGGGGATTGACTTGGTTGTTTATCGCGGCTCGCGTTTCGGAGTTGTGGGAAGCAACGGAGTAGGCAAGACTACTCTGCTGCGAACGCTGCTTGGGGATATTCCGCCTCTGGCCGGCCGTCTACACAGGGCCGACAACCTCACCTGGAGTTATTTGTCTCAGACTCAGGCCAATTTAGATCCGGGTAAGACGGTCCTGCAAGAGTTGCAGGATGTGGCTCCCGATGCGACCGAGGGGACATTGCGCCGCTATCTGGCCGGCTTCCTCTTCCGTGGCGATGACATCTTCAAGCGGATTGAAATTCTCAGCGGCGGGGAGAGGAGCCGTGTCGCGCTGGCCAAGATGCTGTGGCATCCGGCTCATGTGCTGCTGCTTGACGAACCGACCAACCACTTGGATATCCCCGCCCGGGAAGTACTGGAAGCGGCGCTGCAGGAATTTGCCGGAACGCTCTTTGTCGTATCGCACGACCGCTACTTCCTGGGACAGCTCGATTCGGAAATTCTCCTGCTTCGGGATCGGCGCCTGGAAAGGTTCCCCGATCTGGAAAGTTTTGAGGCAAGGCGCGGAGCGGAGCGGGCAGCGACACTGTCCGCCCCGGAGGCTGAGACTGTTGGCAGACGGGAAGCGGAGCCGGCGGCTGCTCAACCCGGGAAATCCATCTCAAAACACGAACGGGCGCGCCTCCAGAAACAGTTGCTCGCGATGGAGCAGCAAATTCACCAACTGGAGGCGGAGCGGGACCGGGTCAGCTCGGAAATGCAGCAGTTGGGCGGGCGAGAATTCCAAAAAATGAATGAGCTGGCCAACCGGTATGAGGTTGTCGATCTGGAGCTTTCCGCCGTTTACCGCGAATGGGAAACGCTGATGATGCGGTCGGAAAACCCTGACACAGCGGCCGCGAATGAACTGAAGGACAAGGCAACGGCCGCGAATGAACACGAATGAACGCGAATGGAGGCGGGCGGCACTACCGAGAGAAGCGTAAAACGTTGGTGGCACAGAGCCTTCAAAGGCGAGAAAGCCTCAGGTAAAAACGCCTCCATTCGCGTTCATTCGCGTTCATTCGCGGCCCCTGCCTTGTCCTTCAAACCGGGATTTAGAACCAGCGCGTGACGGGTCGCCTCGGCCGCCTTTTGCGTCTGGCCCAGCTTCTGGTAGGCCCGGCCCAAATTGAGAAAAGCTTCGGCGAAATTCGGATTGAGGACGGTCACCCGCTCGAAATAATCGCGCGCTTTGGCCACCTTGTTTTGCTTGAGGCTGATCAGTCCCAGGTGAAAATTTGGGAGTGCCTGATTCGGATCGGCTTTCAAGGAATTTTCCAGAAATTGCTCCGCCATTGCGGCTTGGCCAAGCTCGCCGTAGACAAGTCCCGCGTCATACAGCGCCAGCGGATTGTTGGGCTCCGTTTCCAGCGTCTTTGAAAACTCGGCCAGCGCGCGAGTGAAATCGCGGCGGTTAAAAAAAATGACGCCCAAGTTGAGATGGGTCGCCGCCGAATTCGGGTCGGCCTTCAAAGTCGCTTCGTATTCTGCGATGGCCAGGTCAGATTGGCCGCGCTCGTTATAAATCTGTCCCAGGTTGTAATGGGCGAATGCGTTTGAGGGATCCTTCTCCAAGACTTTCAGATAGAGGGAAATCGCTTCTTCATAGTGATGCTGATTGTGAAGCTCTATACCACGACTCAAGAGCCCCTGCACGTCGGAAGGATCGGGCTCCGAAGGGGTGCTTGCAGAGCGGAAGTTTCGCCAATAGTAGACTCCGATGGCCAGGGCAAGAATTAGAAAAGCAATACGGAAGGACCGGGGGATCTTGTTGCGAACTGGGGCACTCTCCATAAAACGGGTCCCACGAGCGGCGATGCAGTCACCCCCGTTCATGCCGGTGGTTTTATCGCCGCCTGATTGAACCGCAGAAAAGCTTAGCAAAA
>JACQGG010000147.1 GCA_016199665.1 Acidobacteriota bacterium
GAAGGCCAGGAGCTTGTTAGGGTCGAGAGTCACCTGATATTGCTTGACGAATCCTCCGACCGACGCGACTTCGGCTACCCCGGGGACACTTTCCAGCCAGTAGCGCACGTACCAGTCGTTCAGCGACCGGAGCCCGGCAAGGTTGTGCTGGCCGCTGCGGTCAACCAGCGCGTACTCAAAAGCCCATCCCACTCCGGTCGCGTCCGGTCCCAGAGTCGGCGTGATCCCCTCAGGAAGCTTGCCCGCGATCTTGCTCATGTATTCCAGGACTCGACTGCGGCCCCAGTAGATATCGGTCCCTTCGTCAAAGATGACGTAAACATACGAAAAGCCGTAGTCAGAGATGCCGCGCACAACGTTCACATGAGGTGCGGCCAGCATGGCGGAGATGATGGGGTAGGTAATCTGGTCCTCAACCAGGTCCGGACTCCGCCCCGGCCACTCGGTGTAGACGATCACCTGCGGATCGGAAAGGTCGGGAATGGCATCCAGCGGCAAATGGAGCATCGACCAGACGCCAATGGCGAAGCCGCTCATGACCAGCAACACAACCAGCACCCGATGCCGGGCGCAGTACTCGATGATGTGGTTGATCATTCTCATCCCTCCTTCATCGAGCCGTAATGTTGAACTGGCCTGATCCCAACAATTGGCCTTGTCGTTCTACACTGACTGTGGTCTGCCACGTCCACGCCATGGGGATTTTTATGGTCCCCGAGTACTCACCGCCGCCCAGCGGGGAAAGGGTGGCCTCAGCGCTCATCGGGGGCATGGAACCCATGGCCGGCATGAATATCCTGACCCGGACCACGGCATCCGGGATGAGCGTTCCCATGTCGTCGGATATCTTGACCCGGACCCTGTTGTCTCCCACTTTGGCCGGCTCAGGCTCGGTGCGAAGTTGAATGCGAAGCTGTTGAGCCGGCTTGGCGGTGACCGGTTGCGGGGCTTGCGGCGCGCCCATGTTTGCGAAAGCCGTCTTCAGTCTGCTTTCCGAATCAAGAATGAAATTGGCGGCGGTTGCGACACGTTCGCCCGCCTTTAGCCCCCGCTTGATTGCGTAAAAACCGCCGGCTTGCTCCCCAGTTTCGACCTGTCTCGGCTCAAAATAGCCGTTGCCTCTGTCCACAAAGACGAGTCGCTCCATTCCCGTATCGAGAAGCGCGTCCTCGGGAACGGTCAGTTGGGCTCCAAAGCTAACCTTGAGCTTTACGTTGACAAACATGTTGGGCTTGAGGAGATAGCTCGGGTTGCTAAACTCCATTCGAATCTGGCCGGTCCGGGTGCTCGAGCTCAGGTAGGGATAGACGTAGCTGACCGTGCCGGTTAATACGGGACTCTGGCCGTTGGGCATTTCCACTGTAACCTGCTGCCCTTCCCGCACCAGCGGCAGGTCGTATTCGTAAACCTCCCCGATCACCCACACGCTGGAAAGGTCCGCAATCATGTAGAGGTCCATTTCAGGAGTCACATAGCGCCCGTGGTGGTAGGCAGCCCGTTCGGTTACAAATCCGGTGACCTGCGAGTAAACCGTTATTTCGCGGCGGGCTTTGCCTTCCGTCTCCAGGATCTCAATTTCCCTGTCGGACACATCCCACAATTGCAGGCGGTGCCGGCTGGCCTCGACCAAATTCGCCGCGCCTCTTGAGATCGACGGGAAGGGACTGCCGCCGAGATCCTTCCGGGCCCGCAGCGCAAGCAAATACTCCTCTTGCGTAGACACGAGTTCAGGGCTGTAGATGGTAAAGAGCGGGTCGCCTGCCTTGACGAACTTGCCCACGAAGTCGACAAATACCTGTTCCAGCCAGCCGCTGACCTTGGTGTGAATGTGAGTGACTCGCCTCTCATCGTAGGTAATCTTGCCGGCGGTGCGGAGTTCTTTCTCCAGCCGGCGTACTTGCGCGGGAACAGTCGTGACCCCGGTCAACTGCTGCTGTTGGGGAGAAACAAAGAAGGTTTTTTCTTCGCGGGGCGCCGCCGGGGCCTCGGCAGGCTGAGCCGGCGCCGGGAGGTGGGCCATACCGGAATGGCCCTCTTGGGGTACTTCCGTTTCCCCGGTTTCCGTCCCGTTCTTAACCTGTTCCGCTCTGTGGAAAATTTTCGAGGTAATCTTTTCCAGATGCTGCCCATAAAACTGCCAAGCCACCAGTGCAGCGGCCGCCAGCAGAATCAGCCCCAGAAACAGGCGGGTCAGCAGACCCGCGTTCGGTTTTCCCCGCTGGGCGGCGCCTGAAGGGGGAGCAGGAGCCGGAGGAGAGTCTTGGTTCGACAAATTGTTGAGTTGGTCTGTCATGATCCTTCCTGAGTCAATCCCTTTTCATGCTCTGTTTTTGCTGAATGGTTTTTTGTCAGACGACCTCCCGCCAGACCCCGGCGGGAATTGAACCGGCTTGTTGTCCCAGTCGAAAGGGAGGCCAATAACGGTTTTGCCAGAAACAGGATCTCACCCTGCGTGGCAAATTACGTCGCTGGACGGAAAACGGGCGCACTATGCCCGCAAGAACTTCAGATCAGAAAAGAGGAATGGAGGATAAAAAGAGGCATGCCCGGCTGGCGCGGCAACAGTTTCTGCACCCAGCGAGTCAGAAACGCGACGGAAACGTCGGTGGAAATATCGTCGACCCGCAGCGGCAGCAAGACGCTGGTCCGCTCGGATTTGACCTTGTAAGCGGAGTCTGCATGGCGGCACTCCGTCTTGCAGCAGGTCATGGCGCCGGCAGCCCCGGCGGCGGCAGCCTGGCAACAGAACCGCGCCTTTGCGCTTGAACAATCCCGTGTCCGGCTGGAATGAAGCGCATACAGGTCTGCAAGCTGAACGGTCAGCAGGCTGAGCATCAGAGCCATGATCTGAGTCTTCCGGTACGCCATGCTTTTTCTCTCCGGCTGGATCCACCGAGCCCCGGACTTTGCAGCAGCCGTGTCCCGCCGGTACCAGGGATTATATCCCAAATCACGAAAAAGCGGACCGTCCTGCGCCAGCAGGTCCGCTCCCTTTAGAACATGGAGAACATGCTCAGAATCTCGCCGCTACGAACGCGAAGTTCGCCAAGACGCAGCCGGAAGGGCGGCGGCCTTCCTCACCAAATCAATTTCAGACCCAACTGGATCTGACGACTGTCGCCGACGGTGCTGCTGATCCTGCCGCCCGTGGGAAGCACGGCGGTCCTGCTGGAAAAAATAGTCACACTGGGAAGCGCAAACTGGGCGCGATTGAAAATGTTAAAGCATTCCGCACGGAACTGAAGGGCCAGATTCTCAGAAAACCTCGATCTTATGGCAGTGTTCTTTGTCAGGCCAAGGTCCATATTCGCATAGCCGGGACCCATGATTGTGTTTCGACCCAGATTGCCGAATGTGCGGGCTGGAGCAACCACAAAAGCGGAAAGATCCAGATACTGGTCTGGGTTGTCTTTGCGAATCGGGTTGTTGCTGGCTCCCGGAGCCAGGTCCGGGCGCTGCAAGGTCGGCCGGATGATGGCCCCGGCGTTGTCGAAATTGAGATTGACGCTGAAAGGCTGGCCGACGCTGAGCGAGACAATCCCATTGAGCGCCCAGCCCCCCAGCAACGCTCTTGTCATTCCTGCCAGGCTATCGCGCAGCGGCAGCTCGTAAACCCAGCTCGAGGTGAAACTATGCCTGCTGTCCAGCGGGGAAAGACCCCGCTCCGCTTTTGGATCGTCCTGATTTTGCGCAAATCCACCCCCGCCATAATCGGTCAGTCCGGAGGATGTCGCACCGTCATCGATGTTCTTCGAGAAGGTGTAAGACACCCGCGCCTGAAGGCCTGCGGTGAGCCGGCGATCCAGCTTGATCTGCAAGGCGTTGTAAAAGGACTGGCCATCGGACTTGGTGTAGATCATCTGGCTGAAGCCGGGGTTTCGCTGCGGTGTTCCCGGAGGGATCGTCCACCTTCCGTTGACTAAAGCCCCAACGGGCCGGTTGGCGTCCGTCTGGTTGAGAAGGTGAGTGCCACGGCCCCCCAGATAGCCCACGGTCAAAACCGCATCCTTGAAGAGCTCGCGCGAGAGGGTCAGGTTGAATTTCTGTTCGTAGCTGGTGTTCATGTTGAACTGGACCGCGTTGGCGTTTCGGGTTCCGGCTACGTTCCCCTGCGAGACCAGCCTGGCCACGATCTTGGAGACGTCTGGAAACAGGTCCGGAGCGGGATTGGCCACCGAGGTAAAGTTGAAAAACGGCACATTGCGCGCTCCATGAATCCGATAATGCGGCGGCAGCATCAACGAAAAGAAAATGCCATAGCCGAGTCGCACGACTGTCTTGCCGTCTCCGACCGGATCCCAGGCTATCCCGAGGCGCGGAGAAACATCCTTCCGGCTCGGATTTTTCCAGAACGGATCGCCGATTGTTGTAACGCGATCCAGGACCACGTCGCGCAGGACCGCCATCTTGCCATTGACCTCCGTGGGGATGGTATAGAACTCCCAGCGCACCCCCATATTCAAGGTCAGATGTGACGAAAGCCGCCAGTCGTCCTGAAAATACATGGCGGGATACCATTGCCTCCAGCCGCGGGCTCCATCGCTGCCGGGCAGCTCCGCCTCACTTAACTGATTGGGAATGCCGCGAAGAAAGGTTTCCAGGCTGGCAAAGGAAAAGCTGCCCAGGCGGTGCGTGTTGTCGTTCAACTGGACCCGCTCAAGATTGAAGCCGAACTTGTACGAATGGGCGCCGCGGGTGTAGTACAGGTTGTCGGTGTACTGAAAAAGGTTCTGCACGCCGCCTCGAGGATCCTTGCCATTGGTACCTGACAAGCCTCCGACGCCAATGCCGGCGAAGCTCTGCGGCTCCCCCGGCCGGAACGTAAACGAAATGGGACGCAAGGCCACCGAATCGCCTCTCACCTTGGTCCGATTGTAAGCAAAGCGCAGCACGTTCAAGAGATTGGGCGTTATCGTCTGATTCTCCTCCAAGGTCGCGTACTGGTAGCGACTGACCTGCTGATCGGCGAAATTGGGGAGAGAAAACGGGATCTGTACCGCGCCGTCATCGAAGTTGTAGCGGACAAAAAAACGGTTCCGGTCGGAGAATTGGTGGTCCACCTTGAACACCCAATAATTCTCGCGGACGTCATTCACCCCGGAGTTATTGAAAGTCGCGACGCCTTGTCCGATGTTGGCCCCATTGGGCAGCGGGTACAATTCATCCAGGATGGGACGAACGCTGCTGGCCACGCCGACTTCCCGGAGCCCTCCTCCGGGAGCCGGCAAGAAACCGCGGCGGGCATTCTCGTCGGGAACGAAGCCCACAAAAGAAAGCCCCTTGGCCTGCCTTAAGCCTTCGTAATTAAAGAAGAAAAAAGTCTGGTTCTTGACAATGGGCCCGCCCAGGCTCGCGCCAAACTGATGCCTCTTAAACTCCGGCTTGGTCGGTATGGCGAAAAAATTGCGGGCGTCCAGGTTGTCATTCCGATGAAATTCAAAAAGCGTTCCGTGAATCTCATTGGTCCCGCTCTTGCTGATCATGTTAAAGACCCCGCCGGCAGCGCGTCCGTACTCGGCGGAAAAATTGCTCACCTCCACCCGAAACTCACGGATGGCATCGACCCCCAGGATGACCCCGGCAACGCTGCCCGGCGCCTGAAAGTTTAAGAATCCGTTAATCGACGTCCCATCCAGAAGATAGCCCGTCTGATCGGGTCGAGAGCCCGCAACGGAAACCCGGGTGCCAAAACCCTTGTTGACCGACTGATCCGTGTTGCGCACGTTCACCGTGCCTGTTTCCAGAAGGGAAAGCTGGGTAAAGTCCCGCCCGTTTAAGGGCAGTTCGGTCATCTGCCTGCTGTTGATGAGTCCGGACACGGAAGAAACGGTTGTGTCAACAATAGGCGCCTCTCCGGTAACGGTCACCTCTTCGGCAATTTCTCCCACTTGCAGGACGAAATCGATCAAGGCTTCCTGCGCGATGACCAGCTCAATTCCCTGGCGACTGGTCTTCTTGAATCCCTCCAGGGAAGCCGTAATCTGGTAACGCCCCGCGGGCAGGCCGGTGACCCCATATCGCCCCTGGTCATCGGACAGCACCGTCTGGGTGCGACCGGTTTCAGTACTTTCCACGACAATGGTGACGCCGGGAAGAACCGCTCCGCTGTCATCCCGCACCCGCCCGTTGACGCCGGCTGTGGTCTGAGCGTAGGACGTCCCGTCAAGGGCCCCATAAAGAACCGCCCCCAGCACGCCGAAAAAAAAGAATCGTCTAAGATTGCGGACTGTATTTAACTGTTTAAGCATAGCTGTGACTCCTTCTTATCATGATGCAAACCTTAGCATCTTTCAGTTTCTATGTTCAAGTTTCAGTCGCCAAGAAGTAACTAGGGCGGAGTGTTCAGCCGGGTGAGCACCCTTTGAGCCGTCGAGGCTTCCGGAGTGTTCGGATACTTCTGGACGATTTCGTTGAAAAGCGCGACTGCCTTGCCTTTCAGTGCGGCGCCGCCAGGAGATTGCTTCTTGTCTTCCAGGCGGGAAAGGTTCAAGTAACTGATGGCCAGAAAAAGATCCAGCTCCGATTTCCTCTCATAGCGAGGGTACGTCTTCTTGAACCGGGCTGCCTCCTGCACGAATTTACGCAGTCCGGTCTCATCAGTTTCCTTTTGCGTATAAAAGGTTTTTTCCAGAACCAGAAAGCGGGCTTCGTCCGCATGCGCGCCTTTGGGCTGCAGCTCCAGGTACTGGCCGAAAGCAGCGCGATCGTAAAGATAAGCCCGCTTGCCGTCGTCGTAAAAAATAGTGATCTCCAGAGCGGCGCACCTTCGCACTGCCAGGTCGATGAGGGCCCTCTGATCGAACCCGTGCGCCATGATCTCCTCGTTCATCAGCGAGGACAATTCTTCAGCCTCCATGGCCAGGGAAAACAGGGCCTCCGCTTTTTCCCGCTTCGACGCCGCCTGAGTTGCCCGCGTCTTCAAATTGGTCATGTTTTTCAGACTTTCGTTGACTTCAGGAGGGCCCATGACATAATCGCCCTTCACCACGGCTGTCGGCAAAAGGCAGCTAACAAGAAAAACCAGCGCCTGAATCAGGCGCCAGCTCACAGGTGTTGGCCATCGGGTTAATCTCAAGGCATCATCTCCCGAGGAAATCGCAGATCCCCTCACTTTTTCTTACGGCTCCGGTGTTACCTGACCCCTTCCGGGCGCGCCGTGTGCAAATTGACCCTTCTCCCGAAACTTCGTTCATTGGCTCGCTGTTTCGGACAGGTGTGCGCTGTTTTTCATGTCACTCGCTGATAGAGCCAAAACAGGCCTAGTCCCAGAATCACCAGAGAGGTGACGCGGGTGACGGTCAACCGAAATCGCGTCTGCGCCACATAATATAAGAGAGGAAACATTAAAGCGACAATTGTTACTTGCCCCATTTCAACGCCCAGATTGAAAGTAAATAGGCTGGCCGCAAGCCCGCTCCGGGGCAGGTTCATGGCCCGAAGAATATTGGCGAAGCCAAAACCATGGATTAAACCAAAGACAAAGGTGATTTTCCAGCGGTGTTTGACTTCACGAATAAACAGGTTCTCAAAACCAATATAGGCAATGCTCAAGGCGATTCCAGCCTCAGTCATCCAGGCCACCGGGGTAACCAGTCCCAGTGTGGCCAAAGCCAGAGTGATGCTGTGGGCCACCGTGAATGAAGACACGATCTTGATCAGGTTCAGCAAACGGCTTCCCACGATCAACAAGCCAAACAAGAATACAATGTGATCGTAGCCGGTGAAGATGTGTTCAATTCCCAAGATGAGGAAGGTTCTCGCGGCCTTCCAGAACCCTCCTCCGGAGATGTCGCCCGTGTAGGTTCGCCCCCCCTCAAAAACGAACTCTTCACTGCGATTCCCCAGTCTGATCTGCGATAGATTCTTGTGTGCGGGCATCAGGTCTGTGAGGAGATCCACCTGCATGGTAATTCTCTCCACAGGTTTGGGTGCGCGATAAGACAAATCAAGCTCTAAGAACAGGAATCCACCGCTGTCTTTCCAGGACTGCATCGACCCCAGCTTTCCCGAAATGTTCGCCCCGTCGGCCGATAATCTGACGCGACGAACCAGATACTCCTCGATCACGCCCCGAGCGCGTTCCGCCTCCTCGAGTGAGACCTGGTTGTCCAGGTTCTGGTCAAGCTGCATGAGAAGATCGAGCTCCTCTAAAGGGAGACGCAAGACTGCCTGGATGCTGTCTCCCTGGACATCGAAGTGACTGTAGCTGATGCTGACGGGATGCGCCCGAAGCAGGGCGCCGGCCGCGCAGAAGAAAAGTAACAAACCCATAACCCGGGCCTGGAATGCACGCTTTGCCATGACGACGGCCTCCGCCGCCTCGCTGCAAGACTTCATGCCTGGCTGCCATCCAACCAAAAATCAAACCAAAAATCAAAAAGAGAATTTCAGGGAATGCGGGGGTGTCTTGATGGAAACGCGGCAAAGGCAGAGTGAGAGGATCTGTTGACAGCGGCTGGCAGTCCAGTCAAAATGCGCTCACTGCCGCCACGCAGAGGATGGGGAGCGCTGGCTATGATCTTGTATCCTGATCCGACGGCATTTACTATTTAAACCGGAGTGCAGGGAAGAAACATTTCTGATTAATTTGCGGCCGACTCGAGGCTGCTCTTAATTTGGGACGGCATCATGAACGACACCGAAAACCTGGAATTGGAAGAAAACACCGTCCTGACCGAAAACGACAGGGCCATACTCAACAGCGCCGCAGGATTCCATGGGGACGGACTGGCGCTGAAGAAGTGGTGGGAAGAGGCGCAGCAGGCCAATGGCTATACCGATCGCTTTGACTCGGTTCACACGTTGAACCGTTCGGAGAGCAGCTTTGCGTTCTTTGGCGAAGCCCCTCTGGAAAGGGGCAAAATGCCGGTGATGGGACTGGTGGACGATGTGTTCTACGACCGTCCCAAGGCGGCAGAGGGCGAAGGGGAAATGGGGGTGACCCGAATGAAGGAGCAAATCCGCGAATTCGCCCTGCGCTACTTCCTGCGTGTCAGCGACTACCGTCAGCCGGAACGGCTTCCTGATCCCGGCGCAGACCAGGTGCCGCCTTATTTGCGCCCCCTGAGCTGGCGCGCCGAGCAGGATGTTCATCGAAGCGGAATGGAGTTCACGCAGCGTTACTACAAGTCGAGCAGTACCGGCCGGATTGGCAAATTCCCGTCGGAAACGGAGAATGCCGTGGTGGACATGCGCGAGATCGGTCGGAAATACGACTGGATCATCCTGAAGCTGAAAGTCTTCGATTTCACTGTCACCCTCAAGCCGACCGGCAACGACGGGCCGCAGTTTTTGCTGCCGCTCAAAGAGGAGAGCTACCTGCTGGTCAGCCCTGAATTCATTACCGACCGCGATGACCCGGAGCCGGGCATCGCCGGGGAATATGGTTTCGGCTACGCTTTCCTCAAGAACCCCAGCCGGGGTCCCTTTGCTTACGGGCCGGGAGAGTTCGAGGCCGCGTTCCAGACAATCAATTTCCGGGTCCTGAACAGCGGTGAAATCCGCGTTAGAATGCCCTTTGTTTCCAACCGGCCCGACAAGATCACCCACTTCTCGATCGACCCGGTTGGCTGGAGCATTTCGCTGGCCGACCGCCTCACTTTCGGGATCAGTTCCGGACTGCTGCAGCCGGTCAAGGAAGCCTGGAGCAAAGTGGCTTCCACGTT
The DNA here is from genome assembly GCA_016199665.1 of Acidobacteriota bacterium. GTDB lineage: Bacteria > Acidobacteriota > UBA6911 > JACQSX01 > JACQSX01 > JACQSX01. The sequence continues at coordinate 9,666 of JACQGG010000147.1, forward strand.
GGGGATGGACCAGGACCCGGTGGTTGCGGGCATTGATCTGGCCAATCTGGTGAGCCTGGGGCAGTCCGCAAAGCAGCTTGATATCACGGTGGATCAGCTCAACCGGGGATTTCTGGTGCGCCACTCCATGCAGCACTATACGACGCTGTCGGCTTCGCTGCGGACCTGGCGCCAGATTCCAGACTGGCTCAGCAAAGATCTACCGGACTGGGTCGTGGCTGGAACCAGCTCGTGAAAGAGTAGTAGTTCCGGCTGGCTGCTCCACTGGGCCTCGGCCATCAACGACGAGGGGCAAATCGCGGGCATGGGCACTTATCTCGGCGGATACCGGGCGTATCTGCTTACCAAAGCCCCAGTGTCGTCCGGCTGGCCCTGGCCGTTGAAGGCGGCCATCGATCTCCCACCCTGAAAACAGCAGGTCCGCGGCCCGGTTGTAACCAAGGCGGCGCGTCAAGAAGACCAGGGCGATGGGGGCAATGGCGCCCAGACGAATTTCGGGCTGGCCCCAGCCGCGCATCTTCAGCCGCAAACGAGATGTCGGCGGCGCAGGCCAACTCAAGGCCGCCTCCCAAAGCGAGGCCGTGAATCACGGCAATGGTCGGAACCGGCAGGGAACGCACGCGATGGATCAAGGCGCCGAAGCTGGCCAGTATCGCTTCGGCTTTTTCGGGCAGGTGGTCCTCAATGGATGTCCCGGCGGAAAAGCCGCGCCCCTCGCCATAGAGAAGCACCACTCGAACAGTCTGATAGCCGGGCACGATTCACGGGCGCACAAGAGCGGCGGCTTTCCAGCCGCCAGAGGCGCCTGCGAGAAGTGCGGGCTCGGAGCAACAATGATAAGCAA
>JACQGG010000165.1 GCA_016199665.1 Acidobacteriota bacterium
GTTTATGGGGAGATCCGCCTACCAGGGGTTCGCAAAAAACGCTCACCCCTGGCTACCTTCCTGTCGGCCCTCCGGGCCGAACCCAGCGATGAAGCGCTGGGCTAAATTCAATTGCCCCTCCGGGGCAGTTCAAATGTATAAACTCCAGCGGCGCCCCTTCAGGGCGCCATGACTTTGTTGCGGCTGCGCCGCGCAAAGTCTCGCCGGTGATGGGGACTCGTTGCCCTTCAAAACAAGGTCTTTCGGTTGCGGCGGCCTCGGCTGCGTCAAGGTCCTTGCGGTTAATTCTGGGATACGCCCTGAAAGTTCTTTTCCGTAAAGTATGCTTTCCGCTAAGCTTGCTGCCATGAATCGAAGAAGGTTCCTTGTTTTTGCTCTTGCGCTGCCGGCTCTTGTGTGCCAAGCGTGTCTGTTCCGCAGAAAAAAGGAGGAGCAGCCGACGACGCCAAGAATCTACAACGTTCTGGGAATAGTTCAGCATGTGTCGCCCACTTCCATCACCGTTCAGACGCGCGATGGGACGGAGATGTTTGCCATGACCGGGTCCACAGTGCGCGGCGGTGAGTTTGCGCCGGGCATGTATGTTCACATTTACTATTACCAGGAGCAGAATCAGGACGTGGCAAAAATGGTCGTCGAGCGGGTGAGGAAATAGTCAGGCAGTTCCCAGGCGTCTTCCCGGCGGAACTCGCGCATTTCAGATGTCCCTGGTGTCGTCTAACAAAAGCGTCTCAGCAAGAATTGGAGCCCGGCTTGGAGCTATCGGCCGGGAGGCATCTGCTTTCCTTCGGCATCATAAAGCTCCAGGGCGCCGAATTGCGCCAGCACGTCTCGAACCTTTGATGCGTCCCCCACGGCCACCATCTGGAGGTGTTCCAGGTTCACATACTTTTGAGCGGCGCGCTGAACATCTTCCGCGCTGACGGCCGCGACTTTCTGCGGATATGTGTCCCAGTAGTCGGGCGCCAGATTATAGATCTTCTGCGTCACAATGTTCCCCAGCAGGCTTTGCGGCTCTTCCAGCGAAAGCGCGAAGTTTCCCACCAGCGAGCGTTTTGCGTCGGCAAGTTCCTGGGCAGGGACGGGCTCTTCACGGATCCTCTTGAATTCGGAAAGGAACTCGCGCATTGCGCCTTCGGTGACTTCGGTTCTAACTTCGGAACTAGCCAGCCAGACGCCCCGAAACTTTGAGCTGCTGAACGAGCTGTAGGCGCCGTAGGTATAACTCTTGTCTTCGCGAAGATTCAGGAAGAGTCGCGCCGCCGGTCCTCCGCCCACAATTTTGTCCATTACCAGCAGCGGGAAATAGTCGGGATCGGTGCGCTCGATGGCAAGATTGCCCAGCAGCAGCACGGTCTGCACAGAGCCGGGACGGTCAATCAGATGAATTTGAGTCACTGTCGGTTCTGGCGCCTGCGGAACCTCGGCTGGGGAGAGATCGCTGGATCTCCAGGCGCCGAAGGCCTGCTGCACTTTGGGGAGCAGCTCCCTCAGCGTGACGTCGCCCACAACGGCCAGCATGGCGTTATTGGGCTGGTAATGCCGGCCATGAAAGCGCGCGAGATCTTCGGGAGTTGTTTTCTGGATTGATTCGATCGGCGGCGTCACCAGACCCGCGGGGTGGTTCCGGTAGATGGAGCCGCTGAATCTTTCCTGCGCGAGGAACTGCGGGAGCGATCTTTGAAACTGCAACTGCGCCAGGGTTCGGTTCTTGAACTTTTCCACCTCGTCTTGGGGAAAAGCCGGCTCCAGAATGACCTGGGAAAATATGTCGAGGATCGCGTCCAGGTTCTCGGTGAGACCTGACGCGCCCACGGTTGTCGTCAAAGACGACAGGCCGGCGCCGGCCGAGATCGCGGCGCCGAGCGACTCGATTTGTTCGGCGATTTCCCGGCTGCTGAGCTTCCGGGTCCCTTCTCGCAGCAACGAGGCGGTAAACGAAGCCAGGCCACGGTGATCGGCAGGGTCCGCCAAGCCGCCGCTCATAAACACCATTTGAATTGAGAATGTCGGCACGCGATGGTTCTCCAGCACAATCAAGCGCAGTCCATTCTGGAGCGTAACTTCCTGCGGCTTGGGAAGTTGCACTTTCAGAATCTCCTTGCTCACCGGCGCCTTCCCCTTCAGAACAGCGCCCTTGATGGACTGCCCTTGAGGTCCGGGGGGCGGGACCGGCGCCTGCGCGCTGGAGAAAGCCAACGAAGCGGCAAGCACAAGAGCCGTGGTACACGGCCGGTTATATGCTGAAAGCCGAATGCTCATTGCAGCGTGGCTCCTGCCGGAGCTACGGCGCCTTTTGCCCGGGGAATGGTAATGATGACGGTTCGATTGGCTGGCTTGAGGTACCGGCTGGCGACCCGCAGCACGTCGTTCTTGGTGACGTCCGCCACCTTGGAAAGCCTGAGATTGATCAGGCTCGGGTCGTTATAGAAAACCGTGTACTGGCCGATCAGGTTGGCGCGCCGCAGCGAACTCTGAAGCCCGCCGATAAACGCCCGGCGCGTGGAATTTTTTGCCTTTTGCAGCTCCCAGTCGGCAATGGAGTCCTTCTTGAGCTGCTCGATTTCGCCGTAAATGAGGGCCTCGGCGTCCTCCGCCTTCTTTCCAGGCCGCAGCGTAGCGGAAACATAAAGCGCGCCGGTCCCGCGCTTCTCGTCCATAAAACCGCCGACGCTGGTGGCGATCTCCCGTTCCTTGACCAGCTTCTGGTAGAGCCGCGAGCTTTGTCCTCCCAGGAGCGCCGTCGACAGGACCTGAAGCCCATAAAAATCGGGGGTGTTGCCCGGGACCGCCTTGTAGGCAATATCCAACTGCGGCAGCCGCGCAAGCGAGTCTTCGACGGTGGCTCGACGTTCTGCCGTCTGTTCCGGCTCAGTCATATCGACTCGGGGCGGAGCCGGCTGGCGCGAAATATTCTCAAAGTTCTTCCTGATCCGGGCGATCGCGTCACTTGTTCTGAAGTCACCCACCAGCGTCAGCACCGCGTTGCTGGGAGAGTAGTACTGCTTGAAGAACTCGCTCACATCTTCCACGGTCGCGGCATTGAGGTCTTCCATCGATCCGATGACGGAATGCTTATAGGCGAAGTTGTCGTATAAAGTTTCCTGCATCAGCTCGTCGCTCTTGCCATAGGGGCGGTTGTCAACCCGCAGCCGGCGCTCCTCCTGCACGGCATTGCGCTGGTTGTCAAGATTCTCACGGGTGACCGCCAGACTGCGCAACCGGTCGGCTTCCAGGAACAGGGCCAGATCGAGCTGGTTGGAGGGGAGAACATCGAAGTAATTGGTCCGATCTTCGCTGGTGGTGGCATTGAGCTGGCCGCCGTTGTTTGACACCAGGACAAAATGTTCGCCGGAGCCGACGTTTTCCGAACCCTTAAACATCATGTGTTCGAACAGATGTGCAAAACCGGTTCGCCCTTTCCTCTCGTCGCGCGAGCCCACATTGTAGGTGACGGCGAGAGCCACGACGGGCGCGCTATGGTCCTCGACGGTGAAGACCCGCAGGCCGTTCTTCAGCGTCGTCTGCTTGAAGTCGACGCGAATACTGCCGGCGGGTTGCGCCACGAGACGGGGCGCCAGGGCCAGGCAAACCAGCAGCGCCAGGAAGATGCCGTTGCAAAGTCGGGGATCCGGGGTTGGGGACCGGGGAACGGCCAACCACGCCGCTCGCCTCCAGGGTGAGTTCCTCATGCCATCTCCTTTCTTCCAGGCGCTCTCGGGATTCTCTCAAGCGGAATTCCAGCTCTTGGCATGGTTAGCATGCGAATAGGTTATCAGGTACGCGGCATTGATTAAAGGCCGCCGACGTTGGGGCCGCGCTCCGCTTTGCCCGATTTGCCGATTTGTCCCGGGCCCCCCGGGCCATGGACAATCTAGTCAGACTAGTCTATCATTTAACCTGGAGGAATATCACGCGTGCACGTTTACTCTACCTACGAGGCTAAGGCCAAATTCAGTGAGCTCCTCCGAAAGGTCCGGTCCGGGCAGCGAATTGTCGTCTCCTACCGGGGGGAGCAGGTTGCGGAGATCCTGCCGATCAACTCAGGCCGGACATCTCCCGGGAAGGCTGTGCAAAGACTTGAAGATGAAGGTGTTCTCGGCCGGGCATCCGCGCCCAAGGGCGCACTGAAGCCGGTGGCGAAACGACGCGGGGCACTTGGGAGGTTTCTGGAATCTCGCGAATGAAGCTGGCCTACATTGACTCTTCCTGTGTTGTTGGAATCGCGTTTGACGAACCCTCAGCCGCGGGCTTGGCAGCCCGTCTGCGCGGCTTTGACCGGCTGTTCTCCGCCAATCTGCTCGAGGCGGAGGTTCGATCCGCACTGGCGCGCGAGCGGGTCGAGGGCGAGGCGGACGGGCTTTTTTCGTGGATCACGTGGGTCTATCCAAATCGACCGCTGACCCGGGAGTTTCTGAGGATCGCGCCGCTCGGATATCTCAAAGGCGCCGATCTGTGGCACCTGGCCTGTGCGCTGTTTTTGGTCTCCGCGACAGGCAGTCTCAGCTTCCTTACCCTGGATAAGCGACAGAGAGAAGTCGCTTCGCAGCTCGGTCTTTCGGACTGACCTGACTGACCGCCGGGCACGGCGAACATGAGGCGCTACCGCTCCAGGTACTGCCTGGCTTCGGCAAGGGTCTGGAAAATCTTGAAGACAAGGTGCAGCTTGGCGTATTCAAATAGCAGCTTGAGGCGATCCGACAGGGCCGCCAGGCAAACCTCTCCTCCAAGGTCGCCAAAGCGGCGGGCAACGGCAACAATCTCCCCCAGGCCGGCGCTGTCCATGCTGACTACGGCGGGGAGATCCAGCACAAGCTTTCGAACGCCGCCCGCAGCGAGCTCTTGAACCCTGGCGCGAAGTAAGGCCGCCGAGGAAGAATCGATCTTTCCCGACAGCGTCAGAATCACCAGCCCGCCCTCTTGTTGACAAGTCGTGATCGAAGACGTCTGTTTCTGACTCTTCTTGAGCAGCCGTTCCCGGGTACTTTCAAGCAGTATGCTAAGCATTGCCTCTCCGGCCGCGCCTGCGCCTTGCCGCTGCAAGGGGATCGCGGCACTCGTGACTTGGGCTTTGCGGCCCACACAACTAAGGATGCAATACGTCAGAAAAGGCTGCAGAAATTGTCAAACGGCAGGAGCGGGGGAGACTCAGATCTACTTTATGTTCAAACAGCGGACTGCCTTCCAGTTTCCAGCAAAATCGATTCGTTCCAGCCGGTCGACGACCAGGCCGGCATCCTCAATCAAGTCCTTCAGATTCAGGTCGGTCCGAAAACCGATTCGATAGCACAACGGTGAAATCAGTTTCTCGACCGCCGCCAAAACCGGGTTCTCGCTTTGGAAATGGTTCAGAAAAAGGAGATATCCTTGCGGTTTGCACACTCGCTTCATCTCGCGTACCACCGCGACTGGATCTGGGACGGTGCTGATGAAGTAGGCCGCCAGGACGCGGTCAAAGGAGTTGTCCGGGAAAAGCATTCGGGTCGCGTCCATTTTGTAGAGCGCGACATTGCTGCGTCCCAGCTTGGTCAGCCGTTTCTCCGCTTCATGCAGCATTTTCTGAGACAGGTCAATGCCGATGATCGGACAGCTAAGCGGAAGCTCCAGAAGCGAGAGGCCCGTTCCGATGCCCACGTCAAGAACCTGCATCCCCGGCTGCAGTTGCAGCAGTTCCGGAGCCTTTTCGCGGCCTGAATGGAAGATCTTGCCGAAGATTAAATCATAAAAGCTCGAGTATCGATTGTAAACCTTCTCTACATATTCAACGCTCACAATGGCTCCGGCACCGGTTCAGGACCGCAATTAAGAATGGGGACACTGGGCCTCTCTGGGACAAGTAAGCCTACTCTCACAAGAGAAATTTTCCAACCCTCAAATGCAGCATATCTTACTGTCTGCGCGAGACCTTGGCGGTCTCCACGCCTCTGCGCTGATGGTCGCGTGTCTTTCAGCGTCGAGACGCTGGGTCCGCGGAGAATCAGAGAGGCCATTCCCCGGAAACCAGCGCAGTTCTTGCGCGCGCCAACAGCGCACACCGCGGAATCTGAATTTCCAGCGGGTCCTCCGGATCTCTTTCCCGCGGCCCCCTATTTCTTGGCGGGAACAATCGCCTGCTTGCAGGCTTTTGCAACGCGAAACTTTACGACAGTTTTGGCGGGAATCTGGATCGGTTGACCCGTTGCCGGATTACGGCCTGTGCGCGCCTTGCGGTTTGCTTTCACGAGAATTCCGAAGCCGGGCAAAACGAACCGGCCTACTTTCTTCGTCTGCACGACGGCAAGCTCTTGAAGGCAGTCAAGAAAAGCCACGGCCTGCTTTTTCGTCAGTCCGTTCTTTTCCGCCAGTGACGCGACGATCTGGGTCTTGGTGAGTGGTTTCGCTGTGGCCATCGATTTTTCCTCCGGGTTTAGAATTGAACGGCCAATATACTGCTATTGCTGCACAGATGCCACTTTCATTTCAAAAGATTTCAAACATTGCGACGACTCGGCTCGGGCCGCAATCCGGACGCCGCCGGCGGAGCGCCGCAGGCATCAGCCTATGCTCAGCGCCGGCTGATGCAAATGCAGGAACCATCGCTCCAGCAGCACGTGCTTGGAAAACCAGGGCGCACCCAGGAGCGCTCCCCCGACAGAAGCAAGGATCCGCTCGGGTATACATCGGGCGACATTGACTGTCCAATGTTTCCTGGGCCGTCCAAACCGGCCGTCCATAAGAGTGCGGTAGCTTTCCAGGTTTTCGCGAGAGTAGCGACCTCCGGCTTCCAGGATTGCTTTGGCGGCCAGCAGGCCGGACTCAATGGCGGGACGAATGCCTTCTCCGCTTTGGCTATAGGCGAGGCCCGCCGCATCGCCCACCAGCAGCATCCCCTCTCCGATCAGATTCCGGGGCGTATAGCCGCGCAGCAGATAGGCATGCCCGTGCAGCCGCGGCGGGATATCCGCTGGAATCTTCCCTTCCGCTTTCAGGAAGTCGAAGAACGTCGCCACATGTCTTGAGAGTCCCTGGTTTCCCAGCCGCCCCAGCCCGAGGTTCAGAAAATTCTGTTTCCTGAAACCCCACCCGTACCCCTTCAGGTCCGGACAGAAGTACAACTCGGGTATTGCAGGATCGATACTGCAGGCCTCCTGCTGCTGCGGGTTCAATGGGAACTCCATCTCCTGGGCTGCGACGACCCCCTCACCCTGGAGTCTGGCTCCCAGGAGTCGCGCCACCGGACAGAAGTGGCCGCCAGCTCCCACCACCAGAGGCGCGCGGATTTCCTCGTTGATGATCCACTCTTGCCCTGCCCGGCGGAGTCCCTGCACGCCGGTTCCCAAACACAGACGCGCCGCCGACCGCTCCAGCAGGAAGTGGTCGAACTCGAAGCGGCGCAACCCATAGCTGACCGGCGCCGAGTAGTTTGTCTGAACGGGAGCGGCGCCCATGAGGCCGGCGCGAAAACCAGTAATGGGCTGAAGCACCCGATCCGCTCCGTAGGCAACCGGATCCAACTGCAGTTCCTGAAGCACCTGGGGAGTGATCCATCCGCCGCAGACTTTGTCGCGCGGAAAGCTCCGCCTGTCCAGGAGGAGCACGTCAAGCCCGGCTTGCGTCAGCCTCCAGGCGCAGGAAGATCCTGCCGGTCCTCCGCCGACAATCAAAACGTCACACGATTGCATAACTCGCCCCGGGCTCTTGCCGGCCCGAACCGCCGCCAGGCCCGGTGTCACCGTTCCTGTGTCAGCAGGCCTCCGCCCGAGCCCCGGCCAGCCGGCGCTTGTGGAAGGGTGAACGCCGGCTGCTCCCAAGGATCAGGTTTTTCTTCCCGATACAGATAAGCGCGCGTCCATGGAATTTCATTGCTTGCGGTGCGCGCGAAGGTCACCTGGAAAAGTTGCAGCCAACCGGTTCGGAAGGCAGCCAGCGAACCGGCAAGATAAAGCCGCCAGGCGCGGACAAATTCCGCGTCAAACATGCTGGAGACCAGGTCGGCGGACTTTTCAAACCTCTCCAGCCAGAACGCAAGCGTCCGCGCGTAGTGAAGCCGCAGGTTTTCAACATCCAGCACGGAAAAGGCGCGCGGCTCCAGGACCCTCATCGCCTGGCGCAGCGTGGGAGGATAGGTTCCGGGGAAAATGCGTTTCCGGATCCAGCCGTTGAGGGGCCGCTCCTGGTCGCGCCCGATAAAATGCAGCAGCCCGCGGCCTGAGGCGCCCAGGCTCCGGTGTATCGCCTTCCCGAGGTCGTCGTAGCGGCTCAATCCTACATGCTCCAGCATTCCCACGGACACAAACACGTCAAATCGCCCTGAGATATTGCGGTAATCGTCCTCGATGAATTCCACCTTTTGAGTCAGCCCTTCTTCCGCGGCCCGGTGGCGCGCGTAAGCAATCTGCTCGCCGGCAACATTGAAGGCTTTGACGCGCGCTCCATAATGCTTTGCCATGTGCAGCGCCAGCGCGCCCCATCCGCAGCCGGCCTCAACCACGGTTTCCCCGGGCCGAAGCCCGAGCTTGCGGCAGACATAGTCCATCTTGGCCCGCTGCGCTTCTTCAAGACCGTCATCCAGAGACGGGAAATAAGCGCAGGTATAGACAAGCTGAGAATCCAGCCAGAGCTTATAGAAGTCGTTTCCAATGTCGTAGTGATGGTGGATGTTCTTGCGCGATCGCCGGAGCGTATTTGCCCGTAAGTAGCCGAGCGCGCGCGCGCGAAGCTTTGTCCAGAGGCTTAGAGCGTCCCGGTTCGAGCGCCCGGATCCGCTCCCGCCCGGCCGCGCGTCCGAAAGCTGCCGGGGCGGGCCGCCTGCCCGGGACTGAAAAACAGCCTCCAGCAGCACCGCCAGGTTTCCGTCGACCCGGACGCGGCCCGACCGGTAGGCGTCTCCAAAGTGAATCTCCGGGTTCACCAGCAGCTTGAAGAGAGTTCCACGATCACAGATCGTAACTGTTGCCACAGGAGAGTGCGGCGAAGGCGCAAACTCTTGTCCATTCCACAGGATAATGCGAACCGCCACCCCTTCCAGGCGCCGGAGAAGCGCCTGAAGCATCCAAGTTTCCATTGAGCTCAGCCTCGATCTTTCCAAACCTGGCATGGTCATTCTCCTCTGATGGGGACCGGGCGGAATAGGATGGTATACCGGTCTGGCTCTCTGTTCCAGCCTTTTGTTGCTTTTGTGGAAGGGGGCAAGTGTGCCATAATCCGATTATTAATCTTATTCACCCATTCACCGGAGGTTGCAAAGAGGAGGATCGGCAAAAGTGGCAGAGAAGATCAGCAAGACTGCGCGTTCCAGCCTGGGCGACAAGGAAACTCATGGCGGAAAACAGTGTCCCCGATGCAACACTTCGATGGTCGCTACCCGAGTCATCAAGACGGCAGAGCGCCCCGGCGGGATGTACTGGATCTGCTCCAAGGACGATTACCGGGAGAAAATTTGAACGCGAGCCGCGAATGA
>JACQGG010000164.1 GCA_016199665.1 Acidobacteriota bacterium
CCAGGACTCCATCGAAGCGAAGGTGAAAGCGGTCCAACAAGCCCTGGAGGCAGAGAACGCATTGAGGCGCGTGGAGTTTGAAGCGCAACAAGCAATCGTCAAGGCCCAAGCCGAAGCCAAGGGACTGGAGCTCCAAAAAGCACAGATATCGGCGCAATTACTGGAGTTGCGTCACATTGAGGTTCAGAGAGCCGCTGTAGAGAAATGGAATGGGGTGATGCCCTCCGTGGTCACCAGCGGAGGACCGGTGCCGATGTTGGATGTGTTTGCCCCACGGCGGTAAGGCAAGTGCAATATAAGTTGATTGATCCCGATGACCTGCCCTGCGTGTTAAAGATAGAGTTGCTGCTCCCGCCAGCGGCAGTCGAGGCATCATGAGATTGGCCAAGTTTCAAGCGAATCTCATCCATATGCATGACAGAAACGCCAAGGAGAGAACATCCGGCTTGTACAGCATTCATGAGGGGTGATAACACCGGAGAGCCGAGGCTTGGTATGGGCCAATCGGCGCTACGGCCAGGGAGAGATCAGATGAATGGCAAAGACAGTTTTTCCGATCTGAGACGCACAAGGGAAGAAGAATACTTTTACAGGAAGGAGAAAGAACTGATGGAGAAGCTCCGGCAACGCGCGAAGGCGGAGGCTGAACGCCGGCAGATGGGAGAGATTCTCGGTGTCGCCGACCAGGAAATTCTGCAGAATCTGCAAGAGCTGGGCTACAGCAGAGACACGGTGAACCTGCTGCACTTGGTGCCTCTGCTGCACGTGGCCTGGATCGACAACGCCCTATCGGCACGGGAGGTGGATCAGATTCGCCAGGCGGCCGAAGCGCGGGGCATTCAGAAGGAGAGCGCCGCTCTCGGACAGTTAGAGGACTGGCTCGTCCACCGTCCGACCGACGAGTTCTTTGAGAAGACATTGCGAGTGATTCGGGACGTCCTGCAGGGGCTCCCTCCGGAAAAAAGACAGGCCGGTACAGGGGATCTCGTTTCCTGCTGCACGCAGATTGCGTCAGCGTCAGGCGGGCTCCTGGGGCTGACAAGCAAGATTTCTGAGCCAGAGCGAAAACTGCTGGAACAAATTGCTGCCGCGCTACAGCAAAGCCATCAAGTGGCGGCTAAGGGCGTTGTGCAGACCCTCACAGAGTCATAGCGTAAACCCGTTCTTGATTCTCTGGGTGTTTTGTAACTTCGTCAATTTCTTCAATAAGATGTAGATAGATGAAGCGCTGGCCTCGCGGATGCGGCGGTTCCGCATCTGCGAGGAGCGCGGCAGCCGGATCGACAAAGTCATTTTCCAAGCTCAAGAGCTCGTGAAACTCAGGAAGGAAATGTCAAACTGCAGAACTACCCCTATTGTGTTTTCCCACGGGCGAGCGGCTGTGCGACCGGCGGGACCAACGCCTGGTTTGTAAACAACAACTTCCCGCCGCTTTCCGCAACAGGATAGAAATCTTTTTTCCCCACGATATCGTTCAGGTGGTTAACAGCCGACTTGTCGGCAAGCAGATAGTAACGGTCACCCGCGAACCAATGCCGTTTCAGCTCCCGCTCATCGATGAATACCGAAGGCGCGCCGGGAGCGTACGATCCGTATTCAAGATTGTTCATGCGACCATTCAGCAGCCATGTCGGGCGATTGGAATAAAAGAACACCGATGAGAACGCGTAGTACTCACCCGCTGCAATCAAACGGCCCTCGGGCGCTTGCCGCAAAGCTTCGGCCAGCGGCCGGGAGGAAAGGTACGGGTCGAAGACGACCAGTGCCAGGCGGGCTGCGTGCGCAAACAGGACCATCATTGCCGCTACAGCAATAAAAGCGCGGTGTCCGGTAAGTACCCGGGCGCCCAGTGCGCCCACCAGGAAGGCAACTCCGGCCAAGGCCAGGGGCAGCCGCAGATAAGCGAACGAGCGCAGGGTAAGATCGGCAAGGTGGCCGAGAGAAAGCGCGTAGGCCTCCGGGTTTTGCGTCAGGGCGGCGGAGATATCGCCCGGTGTGGGGATTCCTCTCACCTGGAAGAGAATGACAGCCGCGCCGGCCAGGGCCGCGAAACTCAGCATGGAAATCATTTGGGTCCCGATTCGGACCCAGCACCCCCCGGCGGCTATTGCCGAGCCGAGAAGCAGCGCCAGCGCCGGATAGCATGGCATCGAATAGTATTCCTGCGTGGTCGAGAAGGTGAAAAAACCAAGCACGAAACCCGCCCAGCACACGGCCAGCAGCCGCGCGCGTCCCTCGCGGTTGGCCGGACTATAGGACAAGCGCAGAGCGGCCGGGAAATACACGCTCCAGGGAAAAAGCCAGACCAGATGCAGCAGCCAGAACGCCAGCCGGGGAACCGTGTCGTAGTCGCGCGGATAGCGGAGATTCAGGTAGCGAAGCAGGTGCTCGTTGATGAAATAAAACCAGAAAAAGCCGCGGTACTCTCCGGGACCGCTGTGAAAGCTGAAATCAAGGTACGGCGGGTTGCCAAGAGTGGCCAGCACATACCAGGGAGAGGCGATCAAGAAGGCGCCCAGCAGCACATGCAACGGCCGGAGACGTCGCCATGTCCGGCCCGAGACCAGTTGGCGCGTCAAGAGCAAGTAGACCAGGCCGGCGCCGGCGGGCACAACCACGGCAATCAGCCCCTTGAGCAAGAGGCCCAATCCGAGACTCGCAGACAGCAGAAGTGCCCAGCGCCGCGGGTGAGGCTCGTCCTCTTCAAGCGTCCGCAAAAAGGACCAGAGGCCCAAGGTCACGGTCGCAGTCAACATGACGTCTGGAATCAGGATTCGAGTAAAGAGGAACAGTCCGACACAGGTCGCCAGACATAAACCGGCAAGACCTCCAGCGCGCTTGCCAAAGGCCCAGCCGCCGAAACGAGCCGTCAGCCAGCACAAACCGACGGCGAACAGGGCGGCGGGAATTCGCGCCGCCCAATCGCGAACCCCAAAAAGATGAAACGAAGTGGTAATGAGCCAATAGGCCAGAGGCGCCTTTTCCAGGTAGACAATGCCGTTCAACCGCGCGGTCACCCAGTCGCCGGAGCTCATCATGTTGCGGGCAATCTGCGCGTGCGCGGCGTCGACATCGTCCATCAAAGACGGGGGGGAGACGATGCACCCCAGAAAAACGACGGCCGCAACGAGAACGACCCAGAAGTCGGAACCCTGGGACTTGGGCACCCTACTTGAACTGGACCTGCTCACGAAGCAGGCCCTGCGCTTCCTGGACTTCCTCCAGAACGCGGTCTGGAGTTTTGCGGGTGATCATCGCGATTTCGTCGGAGTTAAAGCCTTCCAGGGCAAACAGCACAAAGGATTCCCGAATCGGGTCGGGAAGATGGGCGATGGCCCTGCGGAGCTGCTCCTCCCGCTCGTGCTGGGCAAGCAACTCCTCCGGGGTCGCGCTCCTGTCATCCGGCAAGACATCTTCCACGCGCAGCGACTCGTCAGGCTGATAGAAATTGAGCGCCTCGTCGTACCAGCGCTCGGGATTCTCGGCAGCGTCCTCAACATGGGGCTGATCGCGGTTTGCGTCCAGTTCCTGCACGCGGTTCCGGATCCTATCGCGAGCGACCTGAATCATCCAGCGCTCCACCGTCCAGTTGTCTGGCAACCGGGCCGCGTGGGCGCTCACTTCCAGGAATACCTCGTCCAGGATTGCCTGCGGCTGGAGCAGCCCCGGCGGAAGATTTTCCACCAGCGCCTGCCGATACAATTCCCGGCGGATGTAATTCTCAACCTTATCGAGACTCTGGCTGATCGCGATTGCGATCTCCCGCTGGTTCCCGGCGCCGGCTTCCGGCGAGGCC
>JACQGG010000150.1 GCA_016199665.1 Acidobacteriota bacterium
GCAACAATGATAAGCAAAAACTCCTGGTTGGGAAAGGGCGGTTCAACACTGTCGTCCTGGTCCCTTCCGGAAGAACTCTCCTGCTTTCGGCTGCCACGCTTCAATGGCACAAGCCCGCATCCCGCACGTATGGTATAAATATGCCAAGTCCCTATCCGCAGGAGGTGACATCGTGCAGCGATGTTTGATTTTTCTGTTGGCGGTTGCAGGCTTTATGACCTTCCCGGTCCAAACCCGTGCCGTTACGGGTGAGACGGCTGAGTTCAGGAAGCTTGCCGACGACGTCTATGCATACGTGGGTAAGTTGAATGAGGCCAATGCAACGGTGGTGGTGACATCCGAGGGGGTGGTCGTCATCGACACGGGCAACAGCCAGCCGGAAACACGCAACCTCTTGAAGCACATTCAATCAGTGACCCGGCAGCCCGTTCGCTACGTCATCATCAGCCAAAACCATGGTGATCACATACAGGGGACGCCGCTTTTCTCGCCGCCGGCGACGGTGATCCTGCACCAGAAAGTGGCAAGGGATTGGCTGGCCTGGAAACCGCATCTGATCAAGGTCTGGCGCAAGCGGTTCCCGGAGAGAACGGAGGCGCTCAAGGATTTTCTTCCTGTCGATGCTGTTGCGAGTTTCACCGACCGTTTAACTCTTCGTCTGGGCGGCAAGACGATAGAGCTCATTTACGTGGATGACACCTATAATCCCGGAGATATCGCCGTGTGGCTCCCTCAGGACGGTGTGCTCCACGGGGGTTTTGCGGCGTACAAAGAGCGCCATCCGGACATGCGCCCGGATTACAGCCACGGTACGACCTGGGGCATGCTCAAGCAGCTTGAGGCCCTGATCCCCTTGAAGCCGAAGTTTGTGGTGCCAAGCCACGGTCCCGTGGGTGATGTGAAGGACCTCCAGGTCATGGTCGACTATCTGCTGGCCGCGCGACAACGCGTGCGCGCCATGATGGACCGGGGAATGACCGTTGAGGCTATCAGAAAAGAATTTCATATGAAGGAGTACGCAGGCTGGGATCGTGAGATCCATCTCCCTATTATGGCGGCCGCCCTTTACCGCGAGCTCAAAGGTGAGGGACCTGAGATTGCTTCTGTGGTGGAGAAGCAAATCCGCGGCAAGATCCTCAAGATCCAGGAAGGGGGCGTGTATCTCACCGTTGTTTCTGACTCCGGCCAGGAGCTTCCGCTGAGGGTTGCCACGGTGGCCGATGTTGAGGGAATCCCCGACCGTTCCCATTTCAAGGTCGGAATGAGATTTACAGCCATTTATGAGGAGCAGAAGGAGTGGAACGAAGTGCTGGAAATCAAGGTTGAACCGTAACGGGGGCTGTCAAATTCGTTCCGCACCCGAAAGCAGCGTCAGTTGTCAGTTGAACGCGCCGATCGCCGTCACTCCTTGAAATTCACCAGCAGGTAAGCCCGGTTTGAGGTTCCACCCCATTGGGGTCGCTGCAGCGGCTCGGGGTTGGTCACCGTGATGGGAAATGTGCCGGGGCGCACGAGGCGACTCGCATCAATGATGGCCTTCAACTCCGTGGCGCTCACCAGGGTCGCCGGGACCGGTTCGCCGCCGAAGGTGACTTTCGATCTCTTGGTAAAACCTACGCCATTGATCGTCAGTGTCAGGGTGGGGCTGCCCTCGGTGACGATCTTGGGAGAGACGGATTCAATCCCGGGGCTCAGTTGTCCGAACGAAGTAGTCCGCATCGACTCAGTTTCCTTCTTCAGAGCCGCCACCCAGGTTGGCCCCTCCACAGCAAGATTCGGCAAAGGATTGGTAAACGACGGATGGTAAGTACGGTCGATGATCCTTCCGTCTTTCATCACCCGGTCGATTTTCATGAGGTTTCGGATGTCTTTGAGCGGATCTTCGCTGACAATGACCAGATCGGCGAGTTTCCCCTGCTCAATTGTCCCCAGCCGGTCGAGGAGCCGGAAGGCCTCGGCTACGTTGCGAGTGGAGGCAACGATCGCCTGCATGGGGGTGAGGCCGACCTCAAATACCAGGATGTCCAGTTCGTGATGCAGCCCGATTCCGGCGACCGCCCAACCGTTGCCAGAGGCGTCGGTTCCAGCCAGGATCTTTCCTCCGGCGCGCACGAATTGGGCCGTGAATTTCTGCATGTTGTGGAAGCCCTTCTCACGCAGTTGGCGCACTCCAGGCTCGTCGTCAAACTCGGTGTAGTTGTCCAGCCACTTCAGACGAGTCCGCTCGGGTATGTAGGAGAGCTCAGGGAGTTCCAGCAGGCGATAGTCCTGCAACTCATACTCATTGCGCCGCTTCTGAAGCCCTCGCCCCTGGCAGACGAAATCCGGCTCAAGATAGACGCGCCGCTGGAGCAGGAGCTGGATTAATTCGGCCGCCTTGGCATCATCCATGTCGGCGAAGATGCTCGGGTCGAGCGAGTGCTCTTCCATATCACCCCACCCCTTCCACTTGGCGGGATCCTTGGCGATGGAGTAGCCCACGCCGGCCGCGTGCTCCAGGATGTCCGCTCCCGCAAGGACCGCTTCTCTGGCGTACACGGTGGGTCCCAATGGCTGGGCCACGACGGGCAGGCCCGCTTTGTGGGCTTCCTCGGCGGCCGCTTGATAGGCTTCTGGCGGGGGCCCGCGATGGACTTTAATCATGTCGGCGCCAGCGTCGATGAAGCGCTTGGCGACCTCGCGGGCCTTATCCGGCGTCATTACCACCTGCCGCGAGCTGAGCGGACCGGCCGCTGCTGTGACGCCGCCCAGGGCGGCGATGCGGCCGCCCGCCATGCTTCCCACGGCCACAAACAATCTGGGACCGGGAATCTTCCCGCGTTCAATCGCCTTCTTTTGAACCAGGGCCCATTCCTCCCCTCCTCCGATCTCAAAGACGGAGGTGACGCCGTGGTTGAGAAACAGCTCGGGCAGATGTTCCTCGTTATAGTGGACATGCGCATCCATCAATCCGGGGACGATAAACTTACCGTCGGCATTGATGACCTGCGCTCCCGCCGGGTTGGAGCCCTCTCCCTTCCTGGTAACCGTTTCGATCCGGTTTCCCCGGATGATAATCCGCGAGCCCGGCACGGGCGGCCCGCCGTTGCCGTCGATCAGGGTTGCGCCTTCGATCACAATGATCGAAGACTGCTCGGCTTGTCCCCGGACCAGGGGGAGAACCGGGAAAAGGACAAAAAGGCTCAACGTGATCGCCTGGCAAACGCGTCGTTTCATGGGGCCTCCCTCCAAAGCATTCCTAGCCTGATTCGGCTAACGATAAAGGCCGAATAAGCCCGCGCCTGTAAGTTATCCGGAAACCAGTACGCTGGTGCCTGACTGAGACTGCTGCCAATATACCCGTCTCTGGGCCGCATCGCAAGTGAACACGCGAAAAGTCGAGAAGGGCGGCGGGTCATGCCGGGGGCAAAACACTGAGGAAACGGCCGGAGCCACCAAAGCCGGGCTGCATCCTTATCTTGACAAGCCGGAGAGCCTTGCTCAGAATGACCTCATCTCTTGGTTTGAGCTCATACCTGAGAGCGACGCTTGCCGTGGAACTCGATCATTACTGAAAGCGGGGAGGTTCTCCAAGCATGATTTTGAGAGGGTTGTTGACCGGTTTTCTCACCTTGGCATTTGCATCCGTGGCGGCGGCGGAAGACCGGTTGCGAATCGGCGTATTCAGCCGCGACGCAGTGAGTTTTGTGGCAGAGGGCAAGGGGTTCCTCCGCCAGGAGGGAATTCATGTCGAGTACGCCCTCGTGCGGGCGTCGGTCGAGCTGATGCGAAATTTCGTGGACGGAAAGTTTGACCTGATTCACACCACGGCGGACAATGTAATCGCCTGGGCCGAAGGCCAGGGAGCGGATCCTCAAAAGCACGACTTTGTCATCTTCATCGGGGGACGCAAGGGGCTGGCGCTGGAGCTGGTGGCAGCTCCGGGGATTTCAAGCGTTGCCGGTTTCAAGGGGAAAATACTGGCTGTCGATGCAATCAATACGGGCTACGCTCCGGTTCTGGTTTACATGCTGAAGAAACAGGGCCTGACTCTCGGGAAGGATTACACCGTGAAACCTGTCGGCGGAACCGGGGCGCGCCTGGACGCCCTCTTGAAAGGAGAAGCCGCCGGGGGATTTGTGCCCTTCACGGACGATTTGAAACGCAAGGGCTTCCGGCTTCTGGCCCGGTCTCAGGACACCCTCCCCAACTACGCCGTAGGGATCGGGGCCGCAAGGGGAGACTGGGCCGGCCAGCACGAAGAGCTGCTGGTGCGCTACATCCGTGCGCTCGTTCGCTCGATCGGCTGGCTGCTCGAGACCAAGAACAAGACAGAAGCGATTCAGATTTTCCGCTCAGGGTTAGGAGACTCCCTTGAACAGGCCCGCCAGCTCTATGAAGAATCCTTCGACCCCAAAATCGGTGTAATTCCGCGCGGAAAAATCGATCCAAGGGGAATTCAGACCGTTCTCGATCTTCGCGAGCTGATGGGTGAGATGAAAGCGCCGCTTCCCTCACCTGACAAATACATTGCGGAGCACTACTACGAAAAAGCAATCGCCACCCTGGCAGGCCCCTCGGCGGGCGAACTCAGGAAGTAGAAAATAACGGCTGCCAAACCTCCTGCGCCGCTGCAATTGTCTCTCGACTAATCCAGCGGCTGGATGCGAACCAACCAACCGTCGTGATCCACGTACCAAACCGTCACCGGACTGGTTGAATTGTCGATCCAACTCTCCCGGTCGTGGCCATAGGGTTCGGGCAGCAAGTACTCGGTCCATTGCTGGGTCTTGGGATTGAACCGGACATATCGTCCCGCCTGCAATTCTCCCGCCCACACCTCTCCGTTCTTGTCGGCTTTGGCGGTATAGAGGGACCCGTACGGAGTCGGCACGGGAAATTCGCGGATCCTGCGCTTGGCCGTCTCGAACTCCACCAGGACGCCTCCCCGCCCTCCAGACCAGTAGTTTCCCTGGGGGTCAAACTCTCCGCGGGCTGGGCCGGAATTGCGGCTTGTCTCGACTTCGAAAATCTCTCCGGTTCTGCTGTCGACGATCACAACACCGTCTTGCGGCCAGGCGCCTCCCCCAAAATACCTCCCATCCCAGCTTATGGCGCTTCCGTAAGTGTTGCGGAACCTCTTCAAATCGTATCTCTTGATCGCGTTTCCTGACTTCGGGTCGACTTTCGAGACCGCGCCGTCCCGGCACTTCCAGATGAAGCCCTCCGGATCGATCGCGTAGTTGCCGCCCATCGGCGAATTCAACGGCTCGGCCACCTTCCAGGCAATTTTCGAGAACTCTTCCTTGCGGGGGTCGAAGCGCACAATATTGTGCGCCCAGTTCTCCGAAGCCCAGACAATGTCGTTGCGATCCACAAAAATCCAGTGGGTGCCGGGAAGGGCTCCGGGCACGGGAGGTACGCGATACTCTTTCACAGAACCGGTGCGCGGATCCATTCGCCCGATATAGGAACTCCGATGGGGGCTGTACCAGAGATTGCCCTCTGAGTCGCCTGCCACATCGTGCGTGGCGAGCTCCAGGCGCGGCAGCTCGTATTCAGTAATGATGGCCCGCGTCGATCGCCCGCGCGGCCGCGAAAGCGCGACAAACGGCGGGTCTTTCGACTCCGGTCCTCGCACCGCCGCGAGCCACTTCACCAGCCGCGCTTCATCCTCCTGGGGCAGGCGGCCGCGCTCGTTTACATTGATCAGCGCGGAGCCCGCGCCGTGTGTCATCCGGGATACAATCTGGCTCCAACCCTGCTCGTCATGCCGGCTTCGAAAGATCTGCTGGTAGGAATGGCACCAGTTGCAGTTGACCGTCAGAAGTTTTTTCTCATCCCCGGTTCCGGACAGGCTCAAGAGCCACTCTGCGCCGCTGAGCTGCGCCGCAATTTCGGGGAAAGGCGGCAACAACTCCGCGTCTGTGATGCGCTCCAGGACAATATCCTCCAGCGGCGCCGGTCCGTTGATCTGAACCGATTCCTTTACATAGGGATGAAATTCCAGCGGCCGGGCGATACGAAGCGTGTAAGCGCCCGATTCCATCATGGGGAATTGGTAACGGCCGTCTTCGTTGCTATAGACGGTGGTCCGGATGGCGCTCTTTTGCGAAATCAACTGGACCATGATCCCTTCGAGCGCCTCACCCTTGGAGGAGCGCACCATACCCTTCGGGCCTCCCAGGAGCCTGTTTCCGCCTGGGGCCTGCGCGAGGAGCGCCACAAGCGCCAATGAAAACACCCACGCCAGTATGGGAAGCCGCCGGGCGGCGGACTGTCTAAACTCGATTCGATTTGCCATCGCCCCCTCCTTTGTCGCCCGGTGCCAACCGTCGGTGGAATACCGCGGTCCGGCGGGCGAGCAGGTTGTCTGGATTCGAATTGGCTCCGCGTTGTGTGGTCGTGAACGCAAACCCTTAGCGCGCGCGATAGCGGGGATTTAACGGGGGAGCTTCCGAGTTCCAGCAGCAGTGATCCTTCAGATAACTGACCAGGTCCGTCAGATCTTCTTCGCTCAGTGTGTACTTGTAGGACGCCATACCCGGCCCGCCATTGCGGATCTTATCCTTCACCGTGTCGTCACCGACGGTTTGGCCGGAAACTAGTTTGGGACGTTTGTAGAGGTCCTGGAGCTGAGGGGCGCCCTTCGTATACTCGTTGTGGCAGAACCAGCACTTGTAGTAATAGATTTCCTCTCCGCGCTGCCAGCCGCTCTTGGCGGCCTTCCTGAATTCATAAATCTCAAGCGACCGCTGGTAATAGTCCTTGGCGGGTACCCTGGGCTCCGTCTTGCCGGCTCCCTGGGGTGAAGAGGTCTGCTGAGCTGCCGTCTGCCGGATCATTCGGCTTCCTCCCACCAGGGCAAGAAAAAGGCCGACGCCAGCCACCATCCTGATTGCACTGCCCAAACTCATCGATCCCTCCAGATGTCAAAAGCTACGCCGGGGACCCGTTGGAAAAACAGCCCGCAAAAATCCCGAAACCGCTGGATGCGCACGAACGTGCGGCAAATTCTGCGACAGGCACATCCTACGTTCGTTCAACCCGGTTGTCAAGTTCAGGACCGCTCAAATGTCGTTGGCAAATGATATGTCCGCCCTGCCTGCCCTGTTTTTCATTGACTGCAACAGAGCGATGATGGTATTAGTCATTCATCGATCAATCTGCTCCACTTGCTCCGGTAAGGCTAGACTGACTTTGTTAAGTGAAGGTATGGCGATTTGTTTTCAGACAACCCAAAATAAACACCGTTTAGAAGGAGTCTGATATGTTCAAGCCAGCGTTTCTGTTTTCAGTCTTGTTTGTGCTGAGCGTCCCCATTGCTTTAGCTCAAGTTACCACAGTCACCATCTCTGGGACGGTCGAGGATGAAAGCAAAGGTGTTCTTCCGGGAGCGACCGTTACGGTCAGAAACGTCGATATCGGGATGACTCAGACGATGCTTACCAACGATCAGGGGCGTTACCATTTGGCCAACCTGGTCTCGGGCAACTATGAGGTGCAGGTTGAGCTGACCGGATTTCAGACCGCTTTGAGAAAAGGGATCCAGTTGGCCGTTGGCGGATCCGCCACGGTAGACATGACCCTCAAGGTCGGGGAGATTACTCAAGAGGTCATTGTGACCGATGAAGCGCCTTTGCTGAACATGGCCAGCGCGGAAACATCCGGTCTGTTCGATAGCCGGCAGATCCGTGATTTGCCCCTGAATGGAAGGGATTTCATCCAGTTGGCCGGCTTGCAGGCGGGCGCCGTTGTGATGCTCAATGCTTATGAGAAAGCGACCAGCAAAGGGTATGGCGCCAAGATCGCCTACGCCGGAGTCAGACCCTACCAAACGCAGGTGATGATTGATGGCGGAGATGTCAACACGGTCCAAAATTTCCGCACGGCCGCCAGCTCTTCAAACGTCCAACTGGGCGTAGAGTCTGTAAAGGAATTTCAGATTCTGGTGGGGAACTACGGCGCCAATGTCAGTTCGTATGGGGGGGCCGTGGTCAACGCCATTACACGATCCGGGACGAATGAATTTCACGGTTCGGGCTACTGGTTCCTTCGCAACGACAATCTCGACGCGCGTAATTTCTTTGATCCCGTTGAAGGCCCGGAGTTTAAGAGAAACCAGTTTGGAGGCTCATTGGGAGGGCCGATCATCCGGAATAAGACGTTCTTTTTTTACAACTATGAAGGATTGCGGGAACGCCTGGGTCTGAGCAAATTCGGCGGGGTCCCCACTCTTGACGCAAGGCAGGGAAAGCTTCCCGGGCGGACAGTTCCTGTTGACAGTCAAATTGTTCCCTATCTAAATCTCTGGCCGCTGCCTAACGGCCGCGATTTCGGCGACGGCACGGCGGAATTCTTGTGGAGTTTTAACGAACCGACCAATGAAGACTACATGGTCGGAAAGATCGATCACGCTATCACTGATTCGGACCGCATTACGGGACGCTATACGCTGTCGGATGCCGACGTGCTGCAGGCGAGGGAACTACCCCTGTTCATTGATACCCGGATCACCCGCTACCAGTATTTCCTTTTGGAAGAACGGAAAATATTTTCGCCTGCGTTATCCAACGCGGTTCGTTTTCATCTCAACCGCTCCCGATTCCTGCTTGGGATAGGAGAAAAAGCCAACATACCCCAGTCGCTCTATCAGTTTCCCGGCAAGCCATTTTCGACCTGGAGTGTTCCGGGTCTGGCCGACATCGGCCCCGATAATGGCTCGCCCCGGCATGAAATCCTGAATGTTTTAGAATTCGGCGATGATGTCAACTATACTCGAGGAAATCACGGTCTCAAACTTGGATTCGTAGCCAAGCGCTATCGCTTCTACAAGGATGCCCCGTTTCGACCGGGATCAGACTACAATTTCCAGACTCTTGACGACTTCTTGAGGGCAAGACCGCGTGTGATCGCCTTTCAAGGCTTGAACTCAGATTCTGTCCGCAACCTGCGCCAGACTTTGTTTGCGCTGTACTTTCAGGACGATGCTCAGGTCACCAGAAATTTAACTCTAAATCTTGGCGTGCGATGGGAATTCACGACCGTTCCAACCGAAATCGATGGCAAATTGTCCACTTTGATCCATCCGGAAACAGATAAGCAGTTCGTTACTATTGCCACCCACCCCTGGTTTAAAAATCCGTCGTTGGCCAAGAAGATCGCGCCCCGCGTAGGTTTTGCGTGGGATCCGTCCGGACAGGGCAAGACGGCCATCAGGAGCGGCTTTGGATTTTATTTTGATGCCTATCTACCCAACTATTACCAGAATCCTGCCACTCGAACGCCGCCCTTTTTCGAAAGGGTGGAGTTCAACAATCCGCCTCGGTTGAGGACCCTGGAGGCAATCGCGCTTGCCTCGCCGGCCGATATTCTGCTGGCGCCCTCAGTGACCGATTATTTTCCACAATCTCCTCACAACATCCATTTCAACCTCACCATGCAACATACTCTGACACCGCAACTGGGGCTGACCCTGGCCTATGTCGGATCCAGGGGAATCCACCTGGCTCGCAGCCAGGGGATCAACACTGCTTTACCCAGCCAAATCGTCAATGGGAGAAAGTTTTTCGCAGCCGGAACACCGCGTGTGAATCGGGCGTGGGGCGATACGAGCACGAACTCGACCTCTGCAACTTCCAAATACCATTCGATGCAGATCCGAATCGAGCGACGTTCCACCGAAGGGCTGCGCTTTAGCGGATCCTATACCCTGGCAAAGGCAACTGACGACGCTTCTGCTGTGGCGGGAACTGATTTCGATTTTGCCGGGAGGGCACGCGCCCAGGACGATCGAAATCATAGCGCCGATTGGGCCTTGTCTGTCTTCGATGTCCGCCATTCCGGTGTCTTCAACACCACATATGGCCTTCCTGGTTTCAGCGGCCAACCGGTGGCCCGAGCCCTATTTGGCAACTGGCAAATATCGGGTATTGTTCAGCTTGCTGCGGGATCACCGATCACCGCCCTGATTACATCCAGCGATTATGCACGCAACGGGGGAGGATCCAATCAGTACAGGCCGGATTTGAAAGCAGGCGCAAGCAACAATCCGGTTCTGGGCGGGCCCGACAAATACTTCGATCCCGGCGTATTTGTATTGCCGGGGCGCGGCTTCTTTGGAAATCTGGGTCGCAATACAATAATTGGCCCGCGCTACATTGGGACGGATCTCGGTGCAGAGAAATCTTTCGCTCTCAAGGGCGAGGATACCAGGCTTTCCCTGCGGGTAGAGGTGTTTAACATTCTGAACCACGCCAATTTTGCGCAGCCCCGAAACGGTGCTTTCACTTCTTCGGGACCCGTGGGTGAAGCCGGCCGCATTACCCGCACGGTAACCAGCGCGCGCCAGACGCAAATTGCGCTAAGGATTGTGTTTTAGGCTAATTCCGGCCAAACGTCTTCGGTGACCTTTGGCCGGTCATCGCCCTTTTTCGATCAGTGGGCTGTAGAACAAGCGCTGGAAGGCTTGTTGTAGTCCCTCAGATCCTTCCGCATGTGGATCAGGCCGCTTCGTCATCGCAGAAGTCGCCAAGTGTGCCTCAATAGAGCGGTCCAGCCACTGCAGTTGTTTTCGATAGCGTCGGCAGAAACGACACATCGTCAGGTGGAAGGCCAAGGCGATCCTCTGAGTGAGAGTCAGCGGCGCTTCCATCGAGCGGGCGATCAGCCGTGTGGCTTCCCGGCAGCTTAACATACGTTCCACCTCACTTCTTTGTGAACCACTTGTCCTCCAGGCAGCGACGCAACATCGCACGCACTCTGTGCAGGATCACCCAAAGATTGGTCGGAGTAATCGCCAATTGCTTACAGATCTCACCGCTTGGCATACCGTCGACCCGCAGCAGCAGGACTGCACGTTTATCAGAAGGAACACTCTCAAGGCATCCGGCCAGGACCTGACGAAACTCCGCTTCGCGCACAGCGTCGTAGGGATCCCCCCGCCAGGCCACTGGAGGACGTACCCAGCGACCCCCGGCATCGAAGAGATCGTCCTCTGGATCACTTTCCGAGATCGAAATTTCGGTTGCCAGTTTTCCGAACTGTCCCCGAAGGTGGTCCAGGATCTTGTCCCGGAGAATTCCAATCACCCAAGTCTGAATGCTGGACTGCCCCTTGAACTGCTCCGCACCTTTCAGGGCAGCAAGTGCC
>JACQGG010000161.1 GCA_016199665.1 Acidobacteriota bacterium
AACAACACCATCGAACAGACTGGAAGGAACGGCATCCAGCTCACCCGAAACAGCTATGTCCACATCTCCAACAATGTGATTCGGAACAACCCGCGTAACAGCATTGAGGTCCAGGATAGCCGCACGCGCATTGGGGGATCCCTTGACGAGCCACCGCAACCCGCCCCGAACCTGATTGAAGGCAACGGCGGCCACGGGGTTGTTGTGTCCCGCGGTTCTATTGCCCGCATCAACGGAAACACGATCCGGAACAGCGGCCAGAACGGGATATTCGTCGAGAAGCTTTCCCACGCCGACATCGGTTCCAACATCATCGAGGGCAACGCTCAGAACGGAATCCAGGCGACACAAAACTCAGGCGTGAACCTGGGAGCCGATACGGGAGCCGGTCTTGAGCAGTCGCCCAACAGCACCGGCACGCCGAACGGGCAATATGGGATCGATCTCTCTCTCGGGGCTTACGCGGATGGACGCCTCGGTTCCTTAACCGGTGTCAATGGTCAGAGGCGCTACACGACGGACGCAAACGATAGCCTCCTCCCCGCAGACCTTCCACCGTCGCCCACCAGTATAAGATTTGACCCAACGAGTGTGCGACCTGCCGGCTCTTTCACCGCCACGGTCTCCGGCGCGAATCTTTCTGCCCAGACATACTTTGATATCCGATTTCTCGCGCCCGATAGCACGACCGATGCGGTGGCCCTCAACTGGCAACAGGGGACATCAGCCGCCCACACCATACCTGCGGACACTCCAGCGGGAACGTGGACCGTTACGGGTGTGCGCGCGCATCGGGAATCCGGCGATCACACAGGTCCTTTCGCCCCTATTTTGGCCAGCTTTACGGTCACCCGTTGATGGGAGGTTGGATGTTGTCAGAACCGCGACCGTCAGGGAGCGGCAAGAAGAGTGGAGAGTCAGAATGTTGAAAAAATTGGCGTACCATCTTTTGGCGCAGATAGCGGTCATTGCAGGCGTGGTCTTAGCGGTGTCTTCAACCGTACAGGCCCAGTCTTCCGTGATTCGCCTGCAGATTGTCAATGTCCCCGTAGACAGCGGTCTTCTGGCGGGGCTGTTGCCGGATTTTGAGAGAGCCACGGGGTACCGTGTGGACGTCCAGAAAGGAGAACAGGTGTACGATTTTGCACGGCAGGGCGCAGCGGACCTGGTCCTTTCCCATTACGGCCACGCCGCCGTCGACAATTTCATGTCAGACGGCTTGGGGCTTTGGCCCCGTGTTGTGTTTGCCAATCAGGCGGTGATCATCGGACCGTCATCGGATCGCGCCGGGATCCGGGGGCTGGATGATGCCGTTGAAGCGTTTCGACGGATTGCTCAGACCCAGTCACGGTTTGTCGTGAACAATGCAGCCACCGAGAAATACCTCGCGCAGGTATTGTGGGAAGGGGCCGGCCGGATCAGACCGGCTGGTATACCGATTCAGGATTGAGAGATACTTGATGATCCTCGTCTGCTGTTGGGGTGGCTGTCCCGAATTCGCTGGCCCGACTGGGATCGGAGAAGGTTCCCGATCTACACCGGCTGAAGAGCCTCGGCTCTTCAGCCTCCATCCAATACTTCTGCGCCTGTTTTCCAGCTCATTTCAGTCTCACTGATGGCCGGTCCCTGCTTTCACTCCCAGACCGCTCATTTCAGTCTTGTCCGGTAGCTGCCGAGCCAACTCATCGACTCTCTTCAACCTCTTTACCCCTTTTCCCCGCTGAGATAGACTGATGTCTGAAAAGCAAGTTCCTATCAACGAGGAGAGGAAAAATGAATGGGCCCAGATCGTTTGTCTTAACCCAGAGCGCCGTTAAAACCGTGATCGCACTCTTGAGCCTTTATCTTGCAATCATTCCTGCGGGCGGGCCGGCCCTGGGCCAGGCCAATGTAACCGTCATCAAAGGCGGCACGCTTATTGACGGCACCGGCAAACCGGCAATGGCAAACACGACGATCGTGATTGCGGGAAACAGGATACAGACCATCGCCCAGGGATCGGAGGCTGCGTATCCGGTCAATGCAAAGGTCATTGACGCGAGTGGGAAATACATCCTTCCAGGGCTTTGGGACACGCACCAGCACTATAAGGATTGGTTTCCCGAGCTGCTGATTTCCAGCGGCGTGACGTCGGTCTTAGGTTACGGAGGCGGTCCTTGGCTGAACGCTCAAAAAGATGGCATTGAAAAAGGGAGAATCCTGGGTCCGCGGATGTTTCTCAGCCAGGACACGCTCGGTTTCATCTACATGGGAGCGACCGATATTCTTCAGGACACGGAAGCCGGAAGAAAACGGGTCCAGCAATTGGTCAAGGCCGGGGCCGACATCGTCAAGGTTTACACCAGCGTCACCCCGGAAGTTCTGAGAGCGGTTGCCGACGAGGCCCACAAGGCGGGTCTTCGCGTCAGCGGGCACATCGGGATCGGGGCCAGGGAGGCCGCTCTGGCAGGTATTGACAATCTGGCCCACTCGACCGGAGTGGATATCGATCTGGTCAGGCCGGAAGTATTGGAAAAAGTGCCCGGTTTCCGGGTGATTGACACCGGCCGCTTAAGAGTGGCTCCTCCCAAACTTGCTTCATGGAATGAGTCAAAATTATGGGGACCCAATCCAGACCTTATCGAGTATCCCTTGTTTATCGAAGACCCGCGAAGGCAGATGATGTTTGGCATGATGGATCAGGCCCTGGCGCGGGATCTGATCAACGTCCTGGTCAAGGAGGGGGTCTTTATTGAGTCTTGCCTGGGATATGTCTTCAGGGAAGTGCATGACCGGGCCAAAGAATATGCGGCGGAAGATCATCTCTTGCTCAACGATCCCAACTTGTCCTACATCCACCCGCGCGCAAGAATGAACATCCTGGACTATTCCACCGCCGGCAAGCTGACGGCTGCAGAGCTGGAGCTGGTCAGGAAGGGCTACAAGAATTACCAGTGGTTCGTCAAAACGTTTGTCGAGGCCGGCGGCAAATTGGACATCGGCGTCGATACGTCCTCGCCGTTTCATGCCACGCTGCTTCCCGGTTTGGCGACGCGGCGGGAGATGCAGCTCCTGGTGGATGCGGGGCTGACTCCCGTGCAGGCGATCCAGGCGGCGACGCTATGGCCCGCAGAGCTGCTTGGAAAGGACCAGGATCTGGGCACGGTCGAAAAGGGAAAATTGGCCGATCTCATTGTTCTCCGCAGAAATCCTTTGGAGGACATCACGGCTTTCAAGGATATCGACCTGGTCATGCAGGATGGCAGGATCCAGAGGACGGGGTACCATTATGACTTTGTCAATCCCATTCCCTGGTCGGTGGGCGACGAACCCGTCTTCTACGATGTGGGAGTTGTCAGCGAAATCCCGACTCGGATCCAGTCCATATCCCCGACGACGGTGGAAGAGGGAAGTGAAGCGTTGACGTTGGTGGTCAATGGGCGTGAATTCATTTCCAGCTCCGTGGTCCAGTGGGGCGACCGGCTGTTGCAAACAGAGATGGTCGATTCCACACAGCTCCGGGCGAGCGTGCCTGCGGAACTGGTAAGAAAGGTCGGAACCTACCCGATCCGGGTGGTGCATCGAAGCCCCGGCTGGGGCAAGACCAACACGGTGTATTTGATCGTGAAGTTCAAGTGAAGAGATCCGGATTGTCTCTTGCGAAAGGAGGCGGAGCGATGAAGCGAATCACAGCCGCCGTTTGTGTCCTGGGAATGGCCCTGGCCGGAGCGGCCGAGGGGCAGCAGTCGGACGTGGCGTCAAAGCTGGGCTACCCGAATCTTATTGTGTACAACGCCAAGATCGTGAGCATGGACGACCCTTCTTTCAGGTCGAGCGTGGGCAAAATCGTTCCGGCGATGGCGCTGCGCGCAGACAAGATCTTGGCGACGGGGAGCAATGCTGAAATCCGTGCTCTGGCCGGGCCGCAGACCCGCCAGATCGACCTGAAGGGGCGGACGGTTTTGCCCAGTTTCATCATGACCCACGAACACCCTACCGACTGGGCCTTCCAGGAACCGGAGGCGATCCGGCATGCCCTAGGCGGCGATGACAACGATGTTCTGATCGCGCGCTGGCTGAAGCCGGAGGCTCCGCAAAAACAGTTTGAGGCGTTTGAGCCGGCTTTGAAGGAGGCGCTGGCCAAGGCCAAGAAAGGCCAGTCGATTCTGCTGAGCTTCAACTTCGGACCGGAGTATGAATATGCCTCCGAGATTCCGAAGCTTTTTCCCCGGATCATCACCAAGAGCCGGCTGGACCAGCTTGCTCCGGACAATCCGGTGAAGGTGAAAAACGGTTTTATTACGTCGGTCATCAACAGCAAGGCGCTCAGCGAACTCAAGAAGGTGTATCCGACGCTTCAAGGCTGTATTGACGGGGGTCCAAACACAGAAGAAGAAATCAAGATATACGAGCAGACTGGACTGGCTTTCAGCCGCCCCGTCGAACCGGATGTCGCATTTCAGGGGAAAACGGCGCTGCTGGCGGATGTGTTGAAGGCGGAAATGGAGCTATGGGCGGCCTACGGGATCACCACCTTCGGCTCTTCTCCTTACGCGGATCACAATTTTCAGGCGCTCTCCTATCTGGACAAAAGGGGCGATATGCCCGGCCGGTTTGCCTGGGGGTATCAGGGCCCGGACTATCACATCGATACGCTGCGGCACATTTCCGGCCTTCTGGGACATGGGACAGACCACTTCTGGAACATCGGCGCCTGGGGAACATCAGGAGGGACTTGCACGACCCTTGACGCCTCGCCGGAAGTGAAACGGAGGGAAGAATGTTCCTTTGCGCCGGGCAGCGTGGGGAGAGAAGTTCTGGAGGATATTATCAGAACCGGAGGACGCATCGCCACCATGCATACCGGCGGAGACAAGGACATCGATTACTATCTGGATGCCATTGAGAAAGCCAGCAAAGAAGCCGGTTTCACGGCGCAGGAGATTCAGTCCAAACGGCACGCCTTTGATCATGCTTCGGGGGCCCCGCGGCCGGACCAGTTTCCGCGCATTAAGAGACTGGGGATGATAATCAGCATGCTGAACACCTTGTTGTGGGAAAACCGCCGGGACTACGACACGTCGTTTCGCGTGCGCGATTACGGCATCGAATACGCGCACTGGGCGGTCCCGCGCGGGAGCGTGACGCAAGCCGGCATCATGAACACGTTTGAGATCGATCGGCCGTTGCCCCATAAAGTATTCTTTTTCATCTACAAGGGGATGACTCGATACAACGACGCGGACAAAAGAGCCTACGGGGAGCGCGAGAGAACCGACCGGATCATCCAGCTTAAAGCCCTGACCACGTGGGGTTCATACTACGTATTGAGGGAAAATCTGCTGGGGTCTCTGGAGCCGGGCAAATATGCGGATTTCATCGTTCTGGACCGGGACTATCTCTCCATTCCGGATAGTGAAATTCCCAACATTCGGGTACTGATGACCGTGGTCGGCGGCAAGACCCTTCACCTGCTCCCCTCCCTTGCTCAGGAGATCGGGACGCAACCGGCGGGTCCCGTGACCTGGAAGACAAGGCCGCTTGAGAATCTCACGCCTGGATTGAATTGAACGCGGCAGCCTGGAGGGAGGGCGACGTCTGAAGAGAGGCGCAGCGGTTCCGCCTGATTTCCGCACTGATGGCGATCCGGGGAAATCGTCCACGGCGTTGGCGAATGCTCTGTTTTTCCCTCTATTCCTGATAGCGGGCCTTTCTCCGCTCGCGGCCGCGGGCCCAGGCATCGCTTGGCCCCCGCGTTTTCAGGCGGCGGGTTCTCCGTCGCTTCAGGACGCGGCTATCGTCTCCGACTGGATGATGACCCGAGACCCTCTCACGAATACGTGCAAATCCAGACCCGCGCCCACACGAACGTTCTTTGCCACAGACGCGACCGCGAGCCTCTGGTTTTTCCTTGCAGGGGCTGCCCGGGGAGATCGGTTGAAGGTGGAATGGGTGGACCCGAGCGATCATATTTATCACGTGTACAACGACTCTCTCCCGGACGCAGGGAACTGGTGCGTCTATCCGAACCTGGCCATTAGCTCTCAAGGTCAGATACGGCCCGGGGTCTGGAGAGCGCGGGTCTATCACAATGGCGTCGAAATGTTTTCCGAGGCCTTCTCGATTATTCGGCATCCCTCGAGCCAGGTTCTTGTGGTCAACGGCTCTCCGATTTCGACGACAGCCAATTCCGGAAGTGAGTTGACCGTGACGGTCTATGACAGCCCGGCAAGTCTGACCGACTGGGTGGGCCTTTACGCGAAAGGCGCTCCCGATACGAGTTTTTCCGATTGGAAATACCTCAACAATCAACGGCAACCTCCGTCAGCGGCGAGGAACTCAGTCGACCTCGGTTTTGCCGCTCCAACGGCGCCAGGGATTTACGAATTCCGCCTTTATGCCTCGGATGGCTTTCAAAGGCTAACTACCAGTGGTCCGGTCAACATCGCCCCTGTCTCCACTCTTGCCATCAACGGCAGGACAGGGCCGCTTTCTGTCCAGCCCGGACAGCGACTGTCGGTCAGCGTCGAGAACAGTCCCGGAAATACCACCGACTGGATCGGCCTTTACTCCGAGGCTGCTGCGGATTCGGATTTTCTCGACTGGAGATATCTCAACGGGATTCAGAATCCTCCTGCTCTGGCCCGGTTGGCCGCGGAAATCCCTTTCGCCGCGCCGACCCGGCCCGGAAGATTCGAGTTTCGCCTCTTCCAGCGCGACAGCTTCGTTCGCGTTGCAACCGGTTCACCGTTGTCGGTCGTCGCGGGAACCGAGCCGAGGGTCAGCGATGTTTTGACAACCGTCGTGAGCGGGAATCAGCTTCTTCACCAGGTTACGCTTGCCGATCCGGACGGCGACATTGCTCAGATCAATTTCGAATGGTTCCGAGCAGGGGCGAGGCTGTTCACCGGAGTCGCCAGCGGAAATAGCGTCGGGCTGTCCGGGATCACCTCAGGGAGCGTGACCTTGTCGGTAAGCGGATTTGGGTCCGAGGCTCCAACGTTGGACGTGTTCACGGCTCAGGCGACAGACTCGAAGGGAAATAAAGGCAATCTGTTCAAGAAAACGATGAACCGGCGGATTGGGTTTTCAGGGGGAGCCGTCGAGCTTGCCGGAGTGGGCTCCGCAGTATTCTCCCCCAGCACATTTTCTGCCAACTGGCCGGTTGATGTGGAACAAACGCGGCTGCCGGACGCAGAATTCGTCTTTCAGGCCAACACGACGACATTCATGACGTCGGTCAGGATGGAAAATCAATTCCGGATCACGACCCAGGAGATCCCCCTCGCCGATGTCACTGCAGTCCTTGCCCTGCCCGATTCCTTGATTGAGGCCTTTTCCCGCGGTTCCAATATTCTGGTTTTTGCCGAAACTGCCGGTGGCGGGGGTGAAGAGATTCTGGACACCTTTGAGCCGTTTGTCGGCGAGGTCGATCCGGCGGCGAAGATGCTGCGGGTTGCGCTCCCGGCACATGTTTTTACCGATAAGCGTCGCAGCGACGGGCGATTTGAAGCGATCTTGACCGCCGCCGCAACTCCCGGAGGGGCGAGGCCCCTTCTGCCGGGGCTCTCCCGTTCACCGGGACGTTCTGCCCTCGCCGGTTCTTCAAGCGGACTCGCGGCCGCCTCCTGCCAGTCTGACCCGATCGGTTCTCCACTGAAGCGGACGTTTTTTGTAAAGGACTCTTTCAGGGGACAACATTATGGAGTCGATATTCAAGCCAATGGCGACGAGGTTGTGGCGGTGGCCGATGGATTCATTGTCAGGCTCGATTGGGATTTGCGCGATTGCAGTGCGGGCGAAAAATGCCGGGCAGGCAACGGCAGGCGAGGATACGGGAAGTGGATCGCCGTTGTGCATCCTGCGCTGGGGGATAACACCTGCGTAAGCATCTACGGGCATCTCGTAGGAGACAAGGACGGGAGGCCGATCCCGGGGAGTCCCGAAGCCTTTGGATTGGGGACGTTGAGCGGCATCAGGCGGGGACAGGTTATAGGAAGAGCAGATACCACAGGTGCGGTCACCGGACCGCACCTTCATTTTGAGTACTTTTGCCTTCCTGCCGAGCCCAGGACGGTTGGGGATATAGAAAGACCGCCCAAGGCGGTCAAGACAGATCCGAGCCCCTGTATGACCGGCGGAATTCCTTCCAACCCGGTTCCGGTGGTGAAGAGCATCACCCCTTCTGCCGTCGGAGCAGGCAGCGCGAGCTTTACTCTCAGGGTCAACGGGGAGAACTTCGCCAGCGACGCTTCGGTCCGCTGGAATGGCGACATTGGAGTTATTACTCGGTACATCAGTCCTACGCAGTTGGAGGGCGTAATTTCGCCATCCCTCATTGCAAGGCCTGGAACGGCTACGATCAGTGTCTTCAATCCGGCGCCCGGCGGGGGCACGTCCAACGGCGTGATCTTTACGATCACAAGTTCAGGGAACCCGACCCCGGTCGTCGAGAGCCTCTCTCCCTCGTCGATCGCTTCCGGCAGTCCCGCATTTACCCTGGCGGTCAACGGTTCCGGATTTGTCAGCGGGTCGGTGGTCCGATGGAACGGAGCGGCGCGAACCACGAGTTTCATCAACGCCAATCGGCTGACGGCGAGCATTGCGGCCGCCGATGTGGCTGCGGCCGGGAGTGCGACGGTGACCGTCTT
>JACQGG010000162.1 GCA_016199665.1 Acidobacteriota bacterium
CCAGTTTTGTCGGGAAACTCCGTGAGCCCGGCGCCGTCTTCAACCAGGGCCTTAATCTCGAGCGCCCTCTCGCAGGCCGGTTGCCGTCTTAAGCGTTTTCTTGACGCCAACCAAGAGAGGCTTAGAATTTTTAGATTTCAAGGACTGCGAGTCCCCATGAAAGCGAAAACGGGATGAGTCAACTGAAACTTGAGCCTTTTCGGTATCCGGTCAGTTTTGCGCCATTCCCCGCAACTCCCCTCGTGACGCCGACGAACGCAAAGCGGAGGATTCTATGGACAAGGTACGCTGACAGGCTCCTTCTGAATCCAGAACTGACCCGAGCTCTGGTTTCCTTCCAGGCGAACAAATCGATGCCCTACTATCGGTGGCTTAAGTACAAGGAGGGATTTTCGGTTGACTTTGTGCGCTACATCCTGGGTCGTTTCAAACCGGAACATGCGGCCATCCGGGTTCTGGATCCTTTCGCGGGCGCTGGAACGACATTAACAGCGGCAGCCGGAAGCGGTTGTCAAGCCACTGGAATTGAGTTGCTCCCGGTGGGAACCGCGGCAATTCGGGCTCGACTCGCCGCGGACAGGGTTGACATCGACGGGTTCGAGAAGTGGCTTGTACGATTGCGCAGGTTTCAATTTGAGCCGCTGAAAACAAAGCCGTACCGCTTTCCCCATCTTCGCATTACAGAGAGGGCTTTTCCTCCAGATACCGCGCGTGCGATCTCCGCCTATCAGAGGTTTCTAGGCAGGATTGATGACGAAGAAATCAGGTCGCTTTTTTGGTTTGCATGCATGGGCTGCCTTGAGGACGTAAGCTACACACGCAAGGACGGCCAATATCTCCGCTGGGATTCTCGATCCGGGAAAAGCATGGGTTCCGGCTTCAACAAAGGCCCCATGCCTGATTTCAAGCAAGCAATCCTTGGCAGGCTGGAGGCGATGTTGCACGACATCCGCCACCGGAATGGCGGCAGGTTGTCGCGCAGGGTCCATATCGTTGAGGGCTCCTGTCTTGGGGAACTGCCGCGTCTCAAAAAGCAATCATTCGATCTGGTCATTACGTCGCCGCCTTACTGCAATCGCTATGACTACACTCGAACGTACGCCCTGGAGCTGGCGTTTCTCGGCTACGATGAGGCCGCGGTCGCAGCCCTTCGGCAATCCCTCTTGTCTGCTACCGTTGAGAACAAGGCCAAACGAGAGAACCTCAGAGATCAGTACTGCCGTCTCCAACGTCACGAGTTTTACGGTCGAGCGGTTGCCAACTTCGATTGTGCTGAGGGGCTGCATGAGGTACTGGGATTGTTATACGCAGCAAGGAATCGGGGCGAACTCAATAATAACAACATCCCCGTCATGGTCGAAAATTACTTCTTCGAAATGAACATCGTGATCCACGAATTGGCCAGGGTCTTGACCCCCGGGGGGCACATGGTGATGGTCAATGATAATGTCCAGTACCACGGAGAAGAAATCCCACTTGACCTGATCCTCTCCGACTTTGCCGCCGCTGCGGGTCTGTCGGTTGATGCCATCTGGGTTTTACCGCGCGGCAAGGGGAACAGCAGCCAGCAAATGGGGGCTCACGGCCGGAACGAGATTCGGAAGTGTGTCTACGTCTGGGGTAAGCCCCGGATGACCTAGGGTCCCTGCTGCCTCACCACTCACATCGGGTGCCGCTACCATCGGCAAGTCAGGCCACAAACTCCTTCGCCCGCGTCGCCCGAAAGTCGTTAGAGTCTGAGCGCTTTCATGGTATTTTAAGCGTTCCAAAAAGGTTGATTTGCCAGCAGTGATGCGAAAACAAAGCAACCCGTTCATTGTCAGTTGCATATTGGCTCCGGTGGTTCTCTTTTTTGGGAGCTACTACGTCATGGATCAGGTCGATGAACGGGCCGAGCGATTTTTCAACACCGGCAAAACGCTCGTTGAAACTTTGCAGCGTATGGCAAAGGCCGTGCAGTCGCGCGACCTGGCTGCCCTGGAGCGCTTTTATGCTCCCGATTTTCGCGGAAGTTCTCTCGGCATGGAACGTCTCGAGCCGGCCGGCGAAAATGACGGGGTGCAGGACCTGCGGTTTGCCTCCGACGGAGCGACGCAGGATCGCGCCGCGGCGTTGTCCGGCTGGCGTGCTTACCTGGAGGGGCTTGATTCAATTGAAGAAGTCAGAATGCACATTCACCGCCTGGAGCAATGGAGTGCCGCAGACCAATGGAGCGCCACGGTGCGGTTCGAGCTGATCGGCAAGCCGCGCGACTCGCTTCGGGCGGGCATTGACCGCGCTTTCTTTCGGATGAGATTCCAACCTGGCCGCCCCGACCCGCGCCTCCAGGAGGCTTCCCTGGTGGAAGGCAACCGCCTGGTCAGCGACATCGCGCAGTTTGAGAGCGTCGGGCCGGCGGCGGGCATCGCTTTCCGCAGTCGTTATTATCCGGCGTTTCTCAGCCAGCCTCTGAAGTTCGGCATGATTCGCTACGGGCCAGGCGGCATCAGCGCGGTGGATTTCGATAACGACGGTTTCTATGACCTGTTCATCCCCGACGGAGTCGAGTCCAAACTGTTTCGCAATCGCGGCGACGGAACGTTCGAGGACGCCACGGCGCGAGCCGGCCTGAGCGGCCTGGACGGGGTCAGCGTGGGAGTGTTCGCCGACTACGATAACGACGGCCATAAGGATTTGTTCGTCAGCCGCACCTTCCGGCCCAATCAACTGTTCCACGGCAACGGCGACGGCACATTCACCGACGTAACGTGGAAGTCGGGGATCGGGGATGACTGCTGCACCACGGTGGCATCCTGGGCCGACTACGACAGTGACGGGAGGCTGGACCTGTATGTGGGCCGTTACCTGGACCCGCGCAGGGATATCCCCACCACCTTTTACGCGCGCAACGGCGAGCCCAATCAGTTGTATCGCAACAATGGGGACGGGACGTTCACCAATGTCACCGCCAAGGCGGGGGTGGGCGATACAGGCCTGTGCCTCGGTTCAGCCTGGGGCGACTATGACGACGACGGGCGCCCCGACCTTTACGTGGTCAACGACTTCGGCCGCAGTTCCCTGTTCCACAACAATGGAGACGGCACGTTTACCGACGTGACGGTGCAATCCAACACGCTGGCCTACGGGGCGGGCATGAATGCCTCTTTCGCCGATTACGACAACGACGGAAAGCTGGACATCTACACCACCGACATCCTTTCCGAGCACGCCTGGTTTGCCGAAGAGCCCACCGTGAGCGTCTATATGCTCAACAGCCTGCGGCAGGCCGTCTGGCGCACCGACATGCCGCTGTACTGGCAGATTTTTCGGCAGTCCGGCTTCGGATTCATCCAGGTGTTTCAGGAGATGGCTTCGGGAAATCACCTGCTGCGCAACATCGGCGGCGGCCGGTTCGAGCTGGTTTCGGAGAAGGCCCGCGCCAACCCTCCGGGCTGGTTTTGGGGCGCGTCTTTCGCCGATTTTGACAACGACGGCTGGCAGGACATCTATGCCGCCGACGGCTGGGTTTACAACGACCGGGGGACGGAGATCGAGCTGGATTTTCTGCACAACGTTGTTTCCAGGCAGCGGGAATACAAAACCGGGATCTTTTTTGATCCGAAGTATTTCGGCGGGCTCTCCTGGCACGGCTGGGAGCGGAACCGGCTGCTTCGCAATAAAGGCGATGGAACGTTCGTGGAGATCGGCCGCCCTTCCGGCGCCGATCTGCTCACCAACAGCCGGGGCGTTGCCGTGGCAGACTTTTGGAATCGGGGGGTGCTCGATATTGCCGTCTCCGCCTCTGACGATCATCATGCCTTGCTGAGGAACCAGATTGGCTCAAGGCGGAACTGGCTGGCGGTGGAACTGGTCGGTACGGCCTCCAACCGCGATGCGGTCGGCGCCCGTGTTACCCTCCGCGTCGGGGAAAAACAGCAGATGCGGGAAGTCGTGCTGGGGGATGGCTACGGGTCGCAGAATTCGCTTCGGCTTTACTTCGGCCTGGACCGGGTCCTCTCGGTCGATGAAATGGCCGTCCGGTGG
Organism: Acidobacteriota bacterium; assembly: GCA_016199665.1. Classification (GTDB taxonomy): domain Bacteria; phylum Acidobacteriota; class UBA6911; order JACQSX01; family JACQSX01; genus JACQSX01. The sequence continues at coordinate 4,024 of JACQGG010000162.1, forward strand.
CCCGGCGCCGGCGCCGTTCAGAAATTCCAGAATGTAGCCGCCAATCGAATCGTGGAAGTCACCGAAGGAAAGCAAGAACTGGGCGAAAAACATTATACGGTCCGCTCCCAATGAGAATCTCAGTCGCGGTGTTTTGTGCGGGGCTTGTGATGGCTGCCAGTGGATCGGATGCCGTAGATCGGGGGTTTGAAGATGTCACCCAGACGGCAGGCATCGCCCACAAGCACACCAACCGCTCCTTCAAGAACGCTTACGCGGCCATCATGGAGGGGTACACGGCGCTGGGAGCGGCGGCGGCGGTGGCCGACTTCAACGGCGACGGCCTGGACGACCTTTTCGTCACCGATTCCCAGGAAAGCGGAAAGAACCGGCTGTACCGCAACAACGGCGACTTCACCTTCAGCGACGTAGCCGAGCGCGCGGGAGTCGCCAACGGCAACGACGCGGAAAATGCGTCCTCCGACGCCCTCTGGTTTGACTACGACAATGACGGCCACCCGGACCTGCTGGTGCTTCGCTTCGGACACAACCAGTTGTTCCACAACCTCGGCAACGGCGCCTTCCGCGACGTGACGCGGCGGGCCGGCCTGGACCGCAGCATGAACGCCATTGCCGCCGTTGCTTTCGACTACGATCGCGACGGCTGGCTGGATCTTTTCATTGGCAGCTACTTCCAGCCGGTCAACCTGTTCCGCCCGGCGACGCCCCGTTTTTTTCCGGAGAATTTCGAGACGGCCAACAACGGCGGAGGCGTCACGCTGTTTCACAACAGCGGCAACGGGAGCTTTACGGACGCAACGGAGAAGGCGGGCCTCAAGACAAGCGGGTGGACGTTGGACCTGGGCCACGCAGACGCCGACAATGACGGCGACGACGATTTGTACGTGGCCTGCGATTTCGGGACCGATCGTTTCTTTGTCAATAACGGCGACGGAACCTTCTCCGATATGACCGAGAAAGCGATCGGCATCGATACGAAGAAGGGAATGAATGTCGACTGGGGTGATTACGACGGGGATGGGTTTCTGGACGTTTACGTTACCAATATTACCGACGACTACATGCGCGAAGGGAACTTCCTGTGGCACAACAACGGGAACCTCTCCTTCTCCGACGTCTCGCGGGAGACCGGCACCTACGACAGCGGCTGGGGCTGGGCGGGCAAATTCCTGGATTACGACAACGACGGGTGGCTGGACCTTTACGTGGTCAACGGCTGGGTCTCCGCCGGAAAAGAGAACTACGTTCCCGATATCTTTGAGATGATCGTCCGGCCGGGGGTGGACCTCGCCGACGCGCGCAACTGGCCTCCCATGGGGAACAAGAGCCTGAGCGGGTACCAGAAGAAGAAGCTGTTTCATAATGAACAGGGCCAGATTTTTACGGAACAGGCGGCCCGTCACGGTCTGGATTCGGTCCGCGACGGGCGCGGCATTGCCGTCGCCGACTTTGACAATGACGGGCGACTCGACCTTTTCGTGACCAACGCGAACTCAGAACCGTTTCTCTACCGCAATACGCTGCCCGCAGGGAGTCACTGGGTGGAGTTTCTGCTTCAGGGCGCCAAGTCAAACCGGGAGGCGGTGGGAGCTCAAGTTCGCCTCACCGCGGCGGGACGCACGCGCTTGAGCTTTGTAAACGCCGGCAATGGATTCGCGTCCCAGAGCACCCGCCGCGTCCACTTCGGTCTGGGAAGCGGCAAGACGATTGAGAGCGTCGAGATTCGGTGGCCTTCCGGCGCCCGGCAGCTCTTCAGGCAGTTGCAGCCGGACCGGATCTACAGAATCGCAGAAGGAAGCGCCGCCGCCCGGCATTTCACTGCTAAAGGTGTGAAGAAATGAGTAGACTGAATGCTTTTCTGCTTCTGATTTTGTTCACCGCCTCCTCCGGGACGGCAAGAGGCGTAGAGCCAACCGCAGCCGACAACCACTACCGTGAAGCGATCAAGGCAGTCTCCGCCAAAGACTACACGACCGCTCTCACTGAGTTTGAGCTGGCGCTGGACATCGATCCTGACAATCTTCGCTTTGCCAGCGATTACCGGCAGGCGGTTATTCTGGCCAAACAATACGATCGGTGTCTTGGCTTCTTCGAAAAGCTTGTGACTGCCGCCCCTGCCGCGTCCAACGCTTACCTCAACTACGGTTTCGCATACGTCGACAAGATTCCCGACGCCGGAGCCATTACCCAGGTGATTCTGGCCAACAAGTCGCTGTCGCTTTTTTCCAGGTCGATTGAGCTCAAGCCGAGCTGGATCGCCTACTACACGCGCGGCAACAGCTCCCTGTTCTGGCCCAAGATTTTTGGCCGCACGCCTCTGGGCGTGGCCGATCTGGAGGAAGCGATGAAACTGCAGAAGACGGAGAACAAGCGAGGCTTCCATGTGCGCGCTTACATCGCCCTGGGCGACGGCTACTGGAAGATGGGCGAGTTGGACAAGGCCCGGACCCTTTGGCGCGAAGGACTCGCCCAGTTCCCCGGCACTTCGCCGCTGGTCGAGCGCCTCGCCGTGGAGGGAGACCCGCTAAAGGCGCTGATCGACGGCATGTACGATCCGAACAAACGCGTGGATACCAACTTGCACGAACTCTGGACAGACTGATGACCGTGGCCGCCTGTCTTTTTTTTGTCGCGCTCCTGGCGCCGTCGCTGCTGGCTCAGTCCGAGCCCGGGAGGCCGGCAAGACTCCGATTTGAAGAGATCAGCCAAAAAGCCGGCGTCAGCCACGTTCATCACATCCGCACTTTCAAGGGAAAGAAAGGCGACGTGCTGGGCATGTTCACCTCCGGAGGCGCCTCGGTCGCCGTGACCGACTACGACGGCGATGGCTGGGACGATTTCTTTCTTACCGATTCACAAGAGGGAGAGGCCAACCGCCTGTACCGCAACCGGGGCAACGGGACCTTTGCCGATGTCACCCAGTCGGCGGGAGTTGGCGGAGGCAACGATGCCCGCTCCATCGTCGCCGATGCCCTCTGGTTTGATTACGACAACGACGGACGGGCCGATCTACTGGTGGTTCGTTTCGGTACACCCCTGCTCTATCACAACCAGGGCGGCGGGAACTTCAAAGACGTTTCCGCGACCTCGGGCTTGAACAAGTTCGGCAATACCGTCGCTGCGATCGCGTTTGATTATGATCGCGACGGTTACCTGGACCTGATGCTCGGCAATTACTTCAAGTCTGAGAATCTGCTGGATCTCAAGACGCCTCATGTCCTGCCCAATGACCTGGACAACGCTGTCAACGGAGGCGGAGTCACCTTATGGCGCGGCGACGGCCACGGCCGATTCACCGAGGTCACGGAAAAGGCCGGCTTTGCCCGGCACTCCGGCTGGACTCTGGACATTGGCCACGGCGACTTCGACAACGATGGCTTGCAGGACGTTTACCTGGCCTGCGACTACGGAACCGACCGCATCTTTTTCAACAACGGCGACGGCAGCTTCCGTGAGACGACCGAAAAAGCCCTCGGTTACGACACCAAAAAGGGCATGAACGCCGAAGCAGCCGATTATGACAACGACGGCTGGCTCGATATCTACGTCACCAACATCACCGACGAGTACATGAAGGAATGCAACATGCTCTGGCACAACAACCACGACGGCACGTTCACGGACCTGTCCAAGGAGACCGGCACCTGCGATACCTTGTGGGGATGGGGCGCCAAGTTCGGAGACTTTGACAACGACGCATGGCAGGATCTGTTTGCAGTCAACGGTCTCCGTTCCGCGGGCAAGGACAACTTTATTCCGGTGCTGGTCAACATGATCATCACGCCCGGCATCGATTTTACCGACATCAACAACTGGCCTGACATCGGCGACATGAGCTGGAGCGGTTTCCAGAAGAAGAAGCTCTTCCTCAATCTGGGCGCCGATACGTTCAAAGAGATGTCCGCCGACGCAGGGGTGGACAACGACCTGGACGGCCGCGGCGTGGCGCTGGCGGATTTTGACAACGATGGTTTGCTCGATATTTTCCAGACCAATGCCAACCAGCGGGTGTTGCTCTATCATAATCAGAGCCCAAACCCGGGCCGCTGGGTTGGGTTGAAGCTGGTTGGAACAAAATCCAACCGCGACGCCATTGGAACCCGCGTTACCCTTCGCGCCGGAAACCGGTCGCTCATCCGGGAGGTCAGCGGGGGCAACGGGTACTCGGCTCAAAGCTCGACCCGGCTGCACTTCGGCCTTGGCGCCGCCGACAGGATTGAATCGCTTGAAATACGCTGGCCGAGCGGCCTGGTCCAGAAGCTGGACGTGCCGCTGGATCGCATTTCCTATATTAAGGAAGGGACCGGCATGATCGCGGCGCCCGCGGCTTCCGAAGGAACGCCGAAATGAAAGCAAGCTTCCCGGCCGTATGCAAATAACCTCAAGAATTCCGCTCGTGCTCGCGCTGCTGCTCGCCGCTGCGGCTCTGCTTCTGCTGCGGGCGCAGGGCCCCGTCTCTGGCGATGAAGAGCTCTGGCAGCATCGCAACCTGGGCAAAGCCTTTTTTGAGAACCCCACCACGCAATATCAGGCAGTGGATGAATTCAAGAAGGCGCTGGATTTGGCGCCCGACTCGGCTCGGGAACGGCTTAACTACGGTCTCGCCCTGCTGCGCGCGGGAAAGATGGCGGAGGGAGTTGCGGAACTGGAAAAAGTCCAGCGGCAGGAGCCTTCCTTGCCGCACACCTGGTTCAATCTGGGCGTCATTTTCAAGAAGGAGGCTCAGTATGAGCGATCTATTCAACAGTTTCAAAAGATGGTCGAGCTTGTCCCCGACGAGCCCGTGTCCCACTACAACCTGGGCGTCCTCTACAAACTTACGGGCAGACAGGAACAGGTCCTGAAGGAGTTTCAAACTGCCTCGCAGTTGGATCCCAATTTGGCCGGGCCGCACTTTCAGCTTGCAAACACTTACCGTGCGCTGGGCAGGGCGGAGGACGCCGACCGCGAGCTGAAAGTGTTCCAGGAGATCAAGAAACGCCAGGCTGGCGCAGCGGTGCCCGAGGACCTGGAGTGGAGCACCTTTGCCGAGATTCTTGATCTGGTTGAACCCGTAGCCGGAGCGGCCGAGACAGCGCCCCGCCCCGAGCTAAGGTTTAGGGACACGGAGACAGCCGCAGGCCTGAGTGTGGAAAACGCCGGCCTGGCGCTGCTGGACACCCTGGGCGATGCAACAACCGACCTGCTTGCCTGGTCGTCAGGCCGTGTGGGCCTCTACCGGCGGGGAGTCCGGCAAGTTGAGAACTCAGGGTTGTCCGAACTGGCAAATGCGGTCTCTGCCGCCCCGGGCGACTTCAACAATGACGGTTTGGCCGATCTGTGCGTGATCACTGACTCTGACGCGATCCTCTATGTGAATGCCAAAGGGACATTCCAGAAGCAGCCGGCGGCGCTGGCGGCCGGCCGTTACCGCAGGGCGATCTGGATCGACTATGATCACGACGGAGACGTTGATCTGATTTTGCTTGGGGACGCCTCGCAGTTGTGGCGCAACAACGGTGCTGCCGGCTTCAGCAACGAGTCTGCCTCTTTCCCGTTTGTCGCAGGCCGCGCGGCCGACGGAGTCATCCTCGACTTGGTCAAGGATACCCACGTCAGCGACCTGGCGGTGATCTATCAGGACCGGGCCGCCGTCTTGTATCGCGACAGGCTGGCTGGCAGGTATGAAGCCCTTCCACTGCAGGCCCCGGCAACCGGAAGCCGGTGGATTGTCGCGTCTGATATCGATAATGACGGCTGGACCGATCTGGCCCTGGCTTCCGACGCCGGCCTTCAATTTCTCCGCAATGCCCAGGGAAAGCTGCAGCCGGTTCCCGGTCCCGCGTCTGCCAAAGGGTCAATCCTTTTTGCAGATCTGCAGAACCGGGGCGCGGGAGATCTGATTGCGGGCGCGCAGGCCCATGACAACCAGGGGCTGTTTCGCTTTTCCGAAGGGAGAGCTCTCGCCGATCTGGAAGGCACGGCGGCCTCTGTGGCGGCCGATTTTGACGGAGACGGGCGGGTGGATCTGGCGGTGGTATCCGACAAGGGCAGCCTGCGCCTGCTTACCAATGAGACGGCCGGAGCCGGTCACTGGATCGGGGTTTCGCTGCTTGGCGTTCGCAACCTCAAGCTCGCCCCAGGGGCGCAGGTTGAGATCAAGGCCGGCGCCCTTTATCAGAAAAAAATCTACCGGGGGGTGCCGCTCTTGTTCGGCCTTCAGGCGCGCCGCGAAACGGAGACGGTTCGCATCACATGGCCGAACCTCCTCATACAGAACGAGATCAGGCAGCCTGCCGACAAGTCGGTCGCCTACCAGGAAAAGCAGCGGCTGTCGGGCTCCTGCCCCATGATCTTCGCCTGGAACGGAAAGAAGTTTGAGTTCATCACCGACATTCTGGGAATCGCGCCGCTCGGCGTAAGCGGAGGAGACGGCCAGTACCTGCCGGTCGACCACCAGGAGTACATCCAAATCCCGGGGACCTCGCTGGCGGCGGTCGACAACCGCTACCAGATCCGCATCACCGAAGAGTTGCACGAGGTGGCCTACCTGGATCAAGTGAAGCTGCTGGCAGTGGACCATCCCGCCGGCATGGACATGTTCACAAATGAAAAATTCCAGGCGCCGCCTTTTCCCGGACTCCGGCTCTACGGCGTGAAGCGGCGCATTGATGCCAGGTCCGCCCGCGATCACAGGGATCGCGACGTTCTCAGTCAGATTCTCCGCCGGGATCGCACCTACCCGGATTTTGAAAGAGACCCTTCCGGCGTCGCCGAATCTCATTTCATTGACCTCGATTTCGGCCCACAAGCAGCCCCCGGCAACCGTGCGATTCTGGTATTGCACGGGTGGTTTGACTGGGCGGACGGCAGCACCTTCCTGAGAGTTTCACAGGAGCGAAAGGGCGGGCTGCGAATGCCCTATCTTCAGGTCCGGGACCCCCAGGGACGCTGGCAGACCGTGGTGGAGGACATGGGAATTCCAACCGGCAAGCCAAAGACGATTGTTGTGGAGCTGACTGGCAAGTTTCTTTCCGCTTCCCGTCAGATCCGCATCGGGACCGACCTTTGCGTCTACTGGGACGAGATTTTCCTCAGCGAGGAGACGGGCCCACCATCGTCAGTCGTGTTGTCACCCCTGGAGACGGCTGCGGTTGAACTCCGCTTCGGCGGCTTTTCCGCTCTGGACGTTCACCCGGAGCGAAAGCAGCCGGAGTGGTTTGATTACACGCGGCGGACATCGACCTCAAACTGGAATCCCACGCCGGGACTTTACACCCGCTACGGCGACGTGCGGGAACTGCTCGACAGCGCGGAAGACCGGTTCGTCATCATGGGCTCGGGCGATGAACTTCGTTTCCTGTTTGACCCGCAGAAGCTGCCGCGGCTCAAGCCCGGATTCAAGCGGGACTTCCTGCTGCAGGTGGACGGCTGGGCCAAAGACGCGGATTGGAACACGGCTTTGTCCCAGACGGTTGAACCCTTGCCTTTTCATGGGATGAGCCGGTACCCTTACCCGGAAGAGGAAAAATTCCCGGATGATCCGGGGCACCGAGAGTACAGAGCACGGTACAACACGCGTCCTGCTCTGCGGCTGTTGCGTCCGCTGGACGAGGGAATTCGGAATTGCGGACTGCGGATTGCGGATTGCGGCTGGAAGCAATTTTGATTTAATGGTTTTCGATGATGGAGACGAAGCAGAAATCCCGGCCTGCTGAACTTCGCGTCTTAGCGGTGAGTTTTTGCACATGTCCTGAGAGGAGGAGGAATATCTGAATGAGTAACGGAAGTATCACGACCGACGAGGTTCGACATGAAGTCAGGCGCAGGATCGCCGAGTTGACGGAACGCAGTCCCGAGGAAGTGACTGACACCGCACTGTTTATCGAAGAACTAGGAATTGACTCATTAATGGCCATCGAGCTGATGGTCGCGCTGGACAAGGAATACAAGATTGACATCCCGGAGGAGAGATTTCGCGCAATCAAGAATGTCAACGATGCGGTCACCGTTGTGATGGAATACATGGGCGGAGCGGAGAAACCGGCGTAGGGGTCGCCCGATGCAGGGTCGATTCTCTGATTGGATTTCACCGGCTTCCGACGGGGAACAGAGGCTGGATCGGAAATACTTCGCGGAGTTTGCGTTCTTTCCAGTGAAGTCTTTTTGCACATTCGCTGAGAGCTGACCGCCGGGGGCTGTCCCATTTTCACGAAGGGAACCAAGGACTCATCACGGTATGCATCGAGTCGTCATCACCGGGCTTGGCCTGCTGACGCCCATCGGCTTCGGCAAAGAAGTTTTCTGGAAAGCCCTCACCGCGGGGACCAGCGGCATTGCGCCTGTGACCGCTTTCGACACGTCCCCTTTTCCCGCACATCTGGGGGCGGAAGTGAAAAACTTCAATCCGGCTCCCTGCTTTCGGAAGAGTTCGCCGGAACAGGTCGGAAGGGCATCGCAGCTTGCCGTTGCGGCGGCGCGGATGTCGGTTGAAGATGCAGCCATCAATCTGGAGAGCCTCAACCGCAGCCGCGTCGGGGTCTCCATGGGCACGACATCCGGAGAACCGCTGTTTGTCGAGCAATACAACGACATCCGCAAAGCTGAAGGGCTGGAAGCGGTGCCCGGGGAAATTATGCCAAGATACCCCTGCAATGTGATCCCCAGCAACATCGCCATTGAGCTGGATCTTCACGGTCCCTGCCTGATGATCCCCACCGCCTGCGCCGCCGGCAACTATGCAATCGGGTACGGCTTTGACCTGATTCGCATGGGAAGGACCGATCTCATGCTGGCGGGCGGCGCCGACGCCTTTTCGCGCATCACCTACATGGGCTTTGCCCGTCTGGGCGCCATTGCGCCGGAACGATGCCAGCCGTTCGACAAGAACCGCAAGGGCATGGTTCCGGGAGAAGGCGCCGCAGTGCTGGTGCTGGAGGCGCTGGAGGCGGCGCGCGCCCGCGGCGCGCGCATCTACGCCGAGGTGCTCGGCTACGGGCTCAGTTGCGACGCGCATCACATGACGGCGGCTCATCCGGAAGGAGACGGCGCGATCCGGGCCATGACTTTGGCGCTCCGCGAGAGCGACATGACCATTGCCGACGTGGATTACATCAGCGCCCATGGAACCGGCACTCCGACCAATGACCGCGTGGAATCCATTGCGGTGCAGCGGCTGTTTGGCGATCGGGCCGGCAAGATCCCCATAAGCTCCATCAAGTCGATGATTGGCCATACCATGGGCGCTGCCAGTGCCATCGAAGCCGTCGCCTGCGCCCTGGCGGTCGACACCGGAACCATCCCGCCAACGATCAACTACGAGGAGCCCGATCCGGAGTGCAATCTCGACTATGTGCCCAACCACGCGCGACAAACCCATCCTCGTGTCGTCTTGAACAACGCATACGCCTTCGGCGGCAATAATGCGTCGCTCTGCCTGGCGAGGTACCCGGGGTGAGCCGCCGGGTCATGGTCACCGGCGCCGGCGTCATCACCTCCATCGGCGCCGGAATTGAAGCGTTCAGCGAAGCCCTCTATGAGGGACGCTGCGGAATCGCCTCCAGCGCTTTGATCGGCGCGAGTCCGGCGCCCGCGGCGGAGATCCGAAACTTCACTCCCGAGCCGTGGCTGGGCAACAAGGGGATTCGCGTCCTGGACCGAAGCGCGCGGCTTCTCTGCGTGGCCGCGCAGATGGCGCTGACCCATTCCGACCTTGCGCGGCGCGCCGCCGGGGGCGAAGATCCGAGTCTGGGGCTGATTTGCGGCACCATGTTTGGCAGTGTACACAGCATTACCGCATTTGACTGGAGCGGCCTGACCGACGGACCCAAGTATGTCAACCCGATGGATTTTCCCAACACCGTGATCAACTCCCCCGCAGGACAAGCCGCAATCCGCTACAAACTGCGGGGCGTCAATTCTACGATTTCATCCGGTCTGGCGTCCGGGCTGTACGCCATCCATTATGCGTCCGAATTCCTGCGTCTCGGCCGGGCCGGGGCGCTTCTCGCCGGCGGAGTGGAGGAACTGTGTGAGGAATCATTTCTCGGTTTCTGCAAGAACGGACTCATTTCCGCGCGCGGAAGAATTGCGCCGTTCGCTCCTGATCGCGATGGCACCGTTTTGGGGGAAGGCTCGGCGCTTTGGGTGCTGGAAACCGAAGAGGCGGCGCGGGAGCGAGGCGCCGCTCCGCTGCTGGAAGTGTGCGGTTTCGGCGCCGCACATGATGCCCACAGCATCACGGCATACCAGTTGAGAGCGGAAGGAGCGACCGCCGCAATCGAGGAAGCTTTGCGGTCGTCTGGAATCGGACCGGAAGCGGTCGGCATGGTTGTCGCCAGCGCCGGTGGGAGCCGGGCCGGAGACCGGATGGAAGCGCGCGCGCTGGCCAACATTTTCGGCGCCCGTTTGGCGGAGATCCCGGTCTGCGCGCCCAAGGCCGCCTTCGGCGAGGCGCTGGGAGCGTCCGGAGCGCTGCTGGCCGTCACCGCCGGC